>NZ_JBXWQJ010000018.1:0-79822 GCF_059612325.1 Ruegeria sp. CDSA021 | reverse complement strand
TTGGCAGTTACGATGAGCCAGAAACCCTCTCTTATCAAATCGACCTAAACTGTCCCATGGGCGCTGACGTCAGACAACATTTTCTCGGTGCAGAGATGGGTTGGAAAGTTCGATGACGCGGAGGGAGGAGACATCCCGGCGCAGTAAGAATTGCCGTCGGAGGCCTGAAGTATAAGCAAAACTTGCGACAAACCTCGGCTTTGCAGAAAGCCTACTGCATTTGGCCAGGTTGGACTGGTCAGTACCCGATTTTTTGCATCTTGTGTCGTCGACGAAGGCCGCTAAGTGTAGACCTGCCTACCGTGATAACAGCGACCCGTTGAGCCTTTGTTTTCGACAGCACGGGTATCAAGACAGAGGGTGAAGCTGAATGGTTTGTTCGCAAGCATGGACGCCCTATGCGGTGATTTGGCGCAAGATACACACCGGCATTGATAAGGAAACGCTGGAAGCGCGCCATTGAAGTCACCACCAGAAATGTCGCTGACGCTCGCTGTTACCTGAGTTAACTGCCCGGACCCCGGTCGATCAGGACAACGGTTTAGTGACCGCATACAGTGCTTGCGACAAGCAAATGCCGTGACGCGATGGCCACGAGTGGCGCACATGCCGTCATTCTCCCGCACAGGAATGCCAATCTTTGAAGTCCACAAACATAGATGCCATCGTCCGAAGCGCAAAGCGATGGTAGACCCAGACGGCATAGGCGATGACATCTCGCGGAAAACTAAAGCCCTTCAGGTGCGGCATTTTGAACGGTATCTTCATGCGTGAGCGGTTACCAGTTCAGAACGCGCAAACAAGTTGGCAATGTCCCTAGAATAACTTTTTCATGATTGGGCCTCGACATTTTTTGCAGAAGAAAGAAGCCGCGATGCATCAATAGGGCTTGGCCGTCTATCAAGTTACCGACACAACGGGAATTTGGCTGCGCAACATGAATAGAGAGAAAGTCTACGACTTGTCAATTTGCTGGGTCAACGGCGCTGCGCGACGTCTGAACGACCGGTTTTCTTGCCGCGTTGCGATACAGAAAACTATGCCCTTGCAGCGAAATCGGCGCTGCGAGCGCACGCAGCGTGGAAATCCAAGGTACAGATTGGGCTCATTCGACACCTTCGCTGCTAGTTCGATGAAGGGCCGCTTTTCGTATTGGGTCAGAAATGCTTGACGTTTGGGTCAGAATTGAATGACGCGATTCACTGATTTATTGAGGTTTTGGCTGTCGATTGAGTCAAAGGTCAGAGACGTTCCACACCTTTGAATTAATTAGAAAAAATGGCGGTTTTTACCAGCTACCCGCCAACATACCCGCCGAATAGATTCCTCTTCTATAATTGAACATTCAGATAGAAGTGGTTGTAGCTGCGTTCTCGTGGGGTTGATCTGCTCAACGCCACAGGAAAACGAATTTTCGACACATCCGGAGGTGCGCGACTAGTTCACCGACCGTCCTGATACATGCGGCTGCTCTCTCTGGCTCTATGTCTTCTCGGTTGCTTTCGAATTGCCCGCCGGTCGCAACGCGATCCAATTTGAGTACCAAATCGGCATATCGCTCAAATCTGAACCCTAGAATTTTAGGTCCCTTCTCCTCGAAGGCTGCAGAAGCAGACAACGCCCCAGGGAGTTTTGCCGCATACTTCCTACACTCTTGTTTCTCTCTAGGGTCAGTAAGCCAGTACGCGCCTGCACCCCCGGTCGAATGCAAGGCAAGACGCCGGTCAAATACGACAGGCGCCGGTACAAACGGCGCAACCGGATTGAGATCATATTCGGCAGGCTCAAGGATTGGAGGCGCGTGGCGACACGCTACGACCGTTGTCCCAAGGTCTTCCTATCGGCCATCGCACTCGCGGCAACCATCATCTATTGGTTGTGAATCCTGAACCTAAGAGATCCCACACATTTAAGGGCCAGGATCCAGCCTGAGTCTATTCAAACGGAATCTTTGATTCTCCGATTGTTTCGATAAGCGGTGTTAAGTGAGATTCGTAGTTTCGCCACTTCTCCTTTGATGAGCGGTACAACGGCTGGCGCACTTGCTGAACACTTGCAGTGCGGACACGTCGTGCCCCTTTGTAAAACTCGAGACAACGATTATCCCACTCGAGACCACAATATGCTATCAAGCGCCGCGCTTGGAACTCGATATCGTCGACAAGGCTTTCATAGTGAACGGTGTGAAAGCTGCCGGAAGGGAGAACGTCCTTCCAATGCTGCATAACGCGCACATAGGCGTTAAAATATCGACCCAATTCGATCTGGTCGTAGCTGTGGAGCTGACTGCGCTGAAACACTCGGGTAAAGCAGGACAGACACGTATCTAGCGGATTGCGCGCGACATGCACGATCCGCGCATTGGGCATGATCGCATGAATCAGGCCAACCATCAGAAAGTTCGCAGGCATTTTATCAACGATATAAGGTTTGCCAGGAGCGTGCGTATCGAGCTGTTGGACATATCGTTGGGCGCGTTTTGAAAGCTCCTGATCCGTGAGAGCCGCGATCAGACTTCCAGTTTTCTTGTTTCCACCGCGCAGTTGATCGGTGAAAAGTTTGTGCAAATAGTTAAGCTCTCCGGCCCCGAATACGTCTGAATGGCTGGCGAGGATCGACTCTGTCAGCGTGGTTCCAGACCGCGGCATACCAACGACAAAGATTGGCTGGCTGCTATCCACGGAGTTTTGGCGGAGTTTCTCGATCAGTTCTGGAGTAAAGACCGAGATCAGATCGTCAGCCGTTTCCTCGATCTGATCGGCATCAAAATCGATAATGCTGCGCTTTAGCGCGGCCCCCTTTGCAAAATGCTCAAAAGCGCTGTCGTAGCGCTTGAGGTCCTCATAGCATTTTCCCAACGCGTAGTGATACGATACCGATTGTTCGGGAAGCAATTTGTCGGCTTCGGGCAATGCCGCCGCGAGAGCCTTAAAATCAGGGTTGTCTTCGGTAACTTTGTCCAGCCTGACCAACGCAATCTGGGCATTCAGACGCGCCTTGTCCCTTTCTGCCGCCTTGTTGAACCAGCTGCGGGCGGCGTCGAAGTTGCCCCGTTCCATCTCCAAATGGCCCAATGCGATCATCGTGGCCGAGAAATCCGGTTTTAGCTCAAGGGTCTTTTCGTAATTGGCAAAACCGGCCTCGAGGTCGCCAAGGTGCGATTTGCAAACGGCTATATAGTGATAAGCAGGCGCGTGGCCGGGGTCTATGCACTGCGCCTTTTCTGCCTCGACAAGGGCAAGTTCATGCAGATTTTTCTCGGTCAGAACCTGCGCCAGCCCGACATAGGATTCGGGCTTCTTCTCATCCAGCGAAATCGCATTCCGAAAACGGCGTTCAGCTTCGTCCCATTCGCTTTGCAAAACGTGTAACCGCCCCCGATTGCGATGTAACTCTGCGGAAATATGCCCCTTGCCAAGATAATCATCTGCCAGCTCTCTGGCTTCTTCTAACTCCTCAGCTTCTATCAAAACAGAAATGAGGTTGTTGACACTCTCCAGATAGTCCGGGCGCAGATCCAGCACCCGACGGTAGAATGAGATTGCCGCTTCCCTGTCCTCCTTGTCGCGCGCGATTGAACCCAGATTGTTCAGCGCCGCAACCAGATTGGGATTAAGGGCCAGCGCTCTTTTCTGAGATACCTCGGCTTCAGGCAGATCACCGATGTCATAATAGGCCAACCCAAGGTTTGAATGTGCATTTGCGACCCCCGGAGCAAGCTGGGCTGCACGTTTGCCAACCCTGAGTGCTTCTTCAGGTTTTCCGTTTGTGCGCAATACCTCGGTGAAGTTCGACAGGAACCCGGCATTGTCCGGCTGCAATCGGATCGCTTCGCGCATGGCATTTTCGGCTGGCCCAGTCTGACCGGTTTGAAACGCAATTACACCAAGCAGTTGATGCGCGGGCGCGTATTCGGGTGCAGCCTTGAGCACTTGGTTCAGAACATTGACAGCTTTATTCAAATGCCCTGTTTCGTAGGCCTGAACTCCTTGGTTGTAGGCCTCTCCGATGGAAAATGTCTGGTTTCTTGGCATCCAAATAGCTCCGGGCTGGCGCAAGACGGCAGTCTGATCGCAAGCGCCGTCAAATCGCCACATTGTGTTGCAGTTTTCCTACGAATTTCCAACAGCAATAGGTCAGGGTATGCAATGCAAAATTGGTAGATTGCAAATATGTTAACGACTTCCTAACAGTTCATAAGCGGGGCCGATCGCGAAAACGCGGCGAGTTTCGAGAAAAAAGACAAAAAATCTAACGGGATAGTAAATGTCTAAAAATGAGTCGAGGGCGAACGCCCCTAAGCTCCGTGGGGGGCGTCTTTTCAAGTGGAAAGGCCAAATTGTCAGTGCGGCTCCTGCTGCGCTATTGGCACAGGTATCGATGGTTGCCCTGATGGCCGGGGACGTACATGCGGATACGATCTCGAATGTGGTGACTACGCCTCAGGTTTTCTCGGCCGATGCGAATCACGAGGTGACGGCAAGCGGTGCGATCGAGATAACATCTTCGACTGCTGCCGCTCTGACGATCACTACGGATTATTCGAGCACGTTTACCAATAACGGCTCGATTTCAGTCACTGCTTCCGACACTGATACGGCGACGGGTCTGCGGCTAGATGGCGGCCTGCTTGAGGGCGGCCAACTGGTGAACAATGGCACCATCTCACTGGAGATTACCGGTTCTGACCCTCAGGATATTTATGCGGTGCAGGTAAACGGTGATGTCGCCGGTTCGATCGTGAACAACGGCACCATAGAGGTCGATGTGCAATCGACTGATGGGGACATCGAAGCCTGGGGTATCTACGTCAACGGAGACATGACTGAGACCGGTGAAATTGTGAACACCGGCACCATAAGGGTCGACGGGTTAATCGATACCTCCTCAGGAAGCACCGCATCAGTCTACGGTATCGCCGTTGATGGCGACGTTGGGGGTTCCATCAGGAACACGGGTACAATCGATGTTCGCGCCAGATCCTTCGCCGACGATTACGCCTATGCTTGGGGCATCTATGTCGAAGATGACCTGCTAGAGACTGGTGAGATTGTCAATTCAGGCACGATAAAATCGGTCGCCATCTCCACCAGCGACAGTACTGCATCTGCGTTCGGGATATTCGTCGACGGCGATGCGTCCGGTGTAATCGTGAACACGGGCACACTGGACATTTTGGCGTCTGCCCCATCGACCTACGAGGCGATCGCCTATGGCATTTCTGTCGATAGCGATCTGTCCGGTCGGATTGAGAACAGCGGTACAATCAAAGTAACTGCGTTGGGGGTAGAATCCGACGCTACTGCGTATGGTATCCACGTCG
Organism: Ruegeria sp. CDSA021; assembly: GCF_059612325.1. Lineage (NCBI taxonomy): Bacteria > Pseudomonadati > Pseudomonadota > Alphaproteobacteria > Rhodobacterales > Roseobacteraceae > Ruegeria > Ruegeria sp. CDSA021. The sequence continues at coordinate 74,499 of NZ_JBXWQJ010000018.1, read as the reverse complement.
ATGACGATATGCTGGAAGGTGCCACTATTATCAACAGCGGTACCATCACCGCATTTGCAAGTGCCGACACCGACGATCCAGCCTACGCGGGCGGTATGTATCTGGAAGAACTGGTTGAAGGTACCGTAGTCAACTCGGGTACGATTACCGGCACCGCTCAATCACTCAATACCGCTTCCGAGGCGACAGCTTCGGGCATCTATGTTGGCGACGACGTTTCAGGCACGGTTACCAACTCGGGAACCATGACGTTGCGCGCCGAGGCCGCCGAAGACTCTGCAACAGCCGCAGGAGTCTACCTAACCGACAACCTGAGCGGCACCATCACGAACTCGGGCGTGATTACGGCCACTGCGATCTCACGGGATACCGAGGCCGAAGCCTATGGCGTATACGTCGACGAAATCGCAACCGGAGACATCACGAACTCGGGCAGTATCACGGTCACCGCTCAGGGTGGAATGGATGGTGGTGGACTATCACCGGACCAATCAACTGCAATCGGTGTCTACGCCAATGACATGCAGGGATCCTTCTCAAACACAGGCGAGATCACCGCTCATGCGGTCGGCGCTTCAGGAACACGTGCTGCCGGTATTCAATTCGACAACTTTGACGGCACGATCGACGACCTGGGAACTATCCGGGTTTCGGGAAATGACGAGGTTTATGCCGTATATCTCGGGACGGGTTCGGGTACGCTCAACGCTGATACCAAAGACGACGTTGCGGGCATGATACGGGTCGACGCACACAACGTAAATCTCGACGCTCAGGGCGGCAGTGCTGTGTTTCACTTTGAAGACGCTACGCCCGGTGCGGGCGCTTTCACGACCACAGTGTCCGAAGAGGGCTCAGCCTGGTTTGTGCAGGATGAGGGCGGAGCAGCTCCGGTATACGCAGCTGTCGATGCTGATGATTTTGCGGTTTCAGGCGACGTCGTCGCCTTCTACGGAAGTGTAGTAGGTAGCAGTGGCAACGCGCTGAACTATGACCTGCCACCGCAAGTTGCGCAGGGGGCCACCTTTGCGGGCTTCAGGCCATTTGCGATGATTGATGCGCAATATCGAGAGTTCGACCCTGAAACCGGTAGTGATTTGGACGTATCGCTTTTCAGTGGTAGCGCCGGGGTTGCCGGACAGTTGGACAATGGCCTTGCTTTAGCTGTTGGCATGGGCGTTTTCTCGGCAGATGGAGACAACGAATCCGCAGATTTTGACACGACCGGTTTCTATCTCGACGCTGCTCTGGGCCGGCAGATTGGTGCATACACGCTTGAAGCAGGGTTTGGTTATGGCTGGCTCTCGACAGACCGCACCCGTCAAATCAATGGCAGCGATGATGCACATGCCGATTATGACAGCAGGCTGTTGACAGCGCACATCGCTGTCGAACGCGGGTTCGACGTCAGCGATGATTTCGGGCTGATCGGATTTGCAAACGCACGCTATACCAACCAGAAAGACGATGGCTATACCGAAACACGGTCAAGTGCCAACGCCACGGTTGGAGATGTCACCACCGAAGTCATCGAAGTCCAACTGGGTGTTGAAGCCGAAAAGCTGTTCGGCAATGGTGGTATACTAAGCGGACAGCTGAGCGGAGTTCTGCGGCGCGATCTGGGAACATCAGATGCGAATGTAACCGTGTTCTCCTCGACTCAGTCGCTGATCTTTGCCTCTACCGACTTCACCGGCGCTCGCGTCTCGGTTGGTTACGAGCAGGAGCTTGTTCAGGACATTCGGCTCGAACTGAATGCAGAGCAGGAAATCGGAAACGACGCCCAGGGACCCTTCCTGCGGGCGGGGCTTCGCTGGTCGTTCTAAATCCAAAGATCCCTGCGGCACCCAGTGCGGTGCCGCAGATTTCAGCTCGAAGCTGAACGATGTCGGGCTATTTGACGTATAGTGTTGACCCTTTTACAAGTCCATTTGAGCTTTTCAAGTGGTCGACAATTATCCGAACATATTGCGGTTGCCTGAAAGCAATTGCGCAACTGTTTCTTGAGTTTGTGTAAGCCGACATTCGTCCGAGTTGCGACATTGGTCAAAAAGGGCTCTTATCAGACCTTATCCGCGCAAAGTTATTGTTTATAGGACAAAGGAACGACTCATGACCTCACCCAAACCAAATGTCGGCGCGCAAATCGAGCAAATGAGTTTTTTGAGGCTGGGGTCTGATGACAAGGTTACGATCGGTCAACAAAAAGACCGCTGGACCATGTTGTTTGTTTACCGAGGTAAGCATTGTCCACGCTGCAAGCGCTTCTTGAACAAGTTGAATGTGGCGCTGCCAGCATGGGCTGACGTTATGGACGTTATTGTTGTCTCTGCCGACACCAAAGAAAAAGCTGCGGCAGACAAAGCAGAATTCGGCTGGGAGTTTGATCTTTGCTATGGAATGACCGAAGCGCAAATGCGCGCGCTTGGTCTTTATGTGTCATCACCCCTATCTGATGCGGAAACCACGGGTCTGTTCGCTGAACCTGGCGCGTTTGGTATCCGTCCGAATGGGACGCTGATGCTGGCCGACATCTCTAACGGCCCTGCGGCACGTCCCGATTTGGAAGAGCTTTTGGACGGCATGAAATTCAATATTGATAATGATCGTCCGGAACGAGGAACGGCCTGAGACCACCAGATCGCATGGCCTCGGTTACTCAAAGTAGCCTGGGTGCGTCTTGTGAATGAAGTCGATGGTTTCGTCGAGGCGGGACAAGTGTTTTCTGACAGAGGCTTGCGCTTGGTCATGGTCTCCTGCCGCCATGGCCTCTGCAATCTCTCGGTGATCGGCGAGGATGGCGTCTGCGGCGCTGCCCTTTTCAAGACTGAGCATACAAAGCCGGTCAACCTTTTGCTTGGATTCTAGCATTACATCAAACGCCATCGGATTGCCGCTGAGCACGTAGATCAGTTTGTGAAAATCATAGTCCAGCGCGTGAAATGCCGATAGGTCACCGTCACTGATCGCTTGCTCTTGTAAGGCGAGGTTTTCTGCAAGTTTTGCTTCACGTGTTGCGTCCCAAACTTCCATTGCTCGATGGACGATCTCTAGCTCCACCGCCATTCTAACCAATCGCGCGAGAGCCACACGCTCCATAGAAAATCCTCGAACTACGGTCGCCTTTTGTGGTCGTATCAAGAGCAGATCTTCGTTGCCGAGCCTTGTGAATGCGTTGCGAACAGGTTGGCGTGATACGCCGAATCGGCTGGCTACCTCTGTTTCGGATAGCTTTGTACCGGGAAGAATTTCAAGCGAAACGATCTCGTCGTGTAGCGCTTCATAGACCGCATCGGTTGTGGTTCGTCTGACAATATCTTCCACGGTATGTTGCTTGCGCCCTCTATCTTGGTTGCGTTTCAAATTACAGATTCACCTTTAGATCATTGAAATATATAGAATATTCTATTTGATCTTGCTTGAGTGAACCAATGTAATCCTGTCACCTATCAAATGCCCTGCGCTTTCGACTGTCAAGCAATCTGACATACTAAAAGCCTACAGTTGACATAACTTGGATACTAGTGTCCCTTTAAGGGCAGCAGCGATTCTGGTCCTTGGGGGAAATCGAAAGCTACGTGGCTTACGGTCTCTGAATTTCCATGAAAGCCAAATCCTGTCCAAAATTAATCGGGGAGGAGAACCCATGACTTTCACGAAATCGTTCTTTGCAACTGCGACCGCTGTGGCATTCATTGCAACGTCAGCTTCGGCCGAAAACTGGCGGGCCTGGAACATCCACAACGACGGCCATCCCAACACGGCTGCAATGGACAAGTTTGCCGAACTGGTTGACGCTGCTACAGACGGCGAGGTTACCGTCGATGTGTTCCACGGTGGTGTTCTTGGTTCCCAACCGGATGCCCTTGAACAGGTTCGTATCGGCGCAATCGAGGTTGGTAACTTCAACCTCGGTCCCATTGGCCCAATGGTGAAAGAAGCTAACCTTGTATCGCTTCCTTTCATCTTTAAGGATGTGCCGCACATGTTCCGCGTGCTGGACGGCGAAGCCGGTGAGGTTGTTTCAGCTGCGATGGGTGAAGCAGGCGTTCTGCCACTGGCATGGTTTGATGCCGGTGCGCGTTCTTTCTACAGCCAAAAACCGATCAACACGCCAGCAGATGTCGAAGGCCTGAAAATCCGTGTGATGAACAACGATCTTTATACATCGATGATTTCAGCTATGGGCGGAAACCCGTCTCCAATGGCTTTCTCCGAAGTTCAGCAAGCTCTGAAAACCGGCGTTGTTGATGGTGCGGAAAACAACTTCCCGTCATTCAAAAATGTCGGCCACTTTGAAGTGACCACAAATTATTCTTTATCCGAGCACCTGATTATCCCCGAGTGCATCTGCGTGAACACGGCCAAATTCAATGCGCTGTCTCCTGAACTGCAGGCCGCTGTGCGCGGTGCAGCAGAAGAAGCCGCATTGGTCCAGCGTGAGCTTTGGGCAATCGGCTCTGAGCAAGCGCGTAAAGATGTCGAAGCGGCTGGCATCACAGTCAATGAAATCGCTGACAAAGGCCCATTCCAGTCCGCAATGGATTCGGTTTATGCAGACTACTTGGCTGCAAATCCTGACATGAAAGCGTTGGTAGAAATGGCGCAAGCCACTGAATAAGTTGTCTTAACAGTTCAACTTTGAGCGCCCGGCTCCGCCAATTGGATGCCGGGCGTTTTGTCTCAGAGGAAATCCAATGCAAGAGCCCGACACCCCCCCTGCCGCCATGCGCAACATGGACAGGATTCTTGATCTGCTCGCACGAGTTTGCATGTTGCTGTCTGGCGTCGCCATTGTCGTTATGACAGCGATCTTTGCCTGGCTGGTGTTCGGGCGCTACGTTCTGAATAACACGCCCACTTGGGTCGAGCAGGTTTCACTGCTTTTGGTCATGGTCATCGCGTTTCTCGGTGCGGCTGCGGGTGTGCACAATCACACGCACCTCTCCGTTGTTGTGTTCCGCAATATAGTTCCACCCTCTGTGCGAACGGTTTTCGTCGTGCTCACTGATGTCCTGATGGCGGGTTTCGGTGGCATGATGTTTTGGTACGGGATCGAGTTGACCATATTCAAATGGAACACCCTGATCCCGCTCATCCAATGGTCAGAAGGCTTGCGCTCCTTGCCTCTGACAATCAGCGGCGCTTTGGTGTTCCTTTTTTCCACTGGCCATTTGATCCGCCTGTTTCTGGGCCGAGACGAACGCCAAGACAACATTGATCAGGGATAGTTATGGGACTCATGATTCTGTTGGGGGTTTTTGCCCTTTGTGTCATCATCGGTGCGCCAGTGGCATACGCCCTTGGTATCGCTGCATTGGCTTCCTTTTGGTTTGAAGGATTGCCGATGTTTGTTGGATTCCAGCGTATCGTGTCGGGGATCAACGTCTTTTCCCTAATGGCGATCCCGTTTTTCATCTTTGCGGGCGAGCTGATGTTTCACGGTGGTATCGCGATCCGGTTGGTTCGGTTCGCGCAGGCCGCCGTAGGCGCTGTGCGCGGTGGGCTTGGTATCGTCAATGTCTTCTCGTCCATGTTGTTTGGTGGCATTTCCGGATCGGCAATTGCAGATATCTCGGCGCTTGGGTCAATCCTGATCCCGGTGATGAAAGACAAAGGTTATGATGCCGACTATGCGGTGAACGTCACAGTGACATCATCAATTGCCGGGATCATCATCCCACCCAGCCACAACATGATCATCTTTGCCCTTGCAACCGGCGGTGCAGTTTCAATCTCAAAATTATTCCTGGCCGGTGTTGTTCCCGGTGTCCTTATGTGTTGCTGCCTTGCGATTGCCGCCTATGTCGTGGCGGTCAAGCGCGGCTATCAGGCCGAACAGTTTCCGGGTTGGACCGCACTGGCCATCGCCTTTGTGGGCTCGATCCCTGGTTTGTTGACGGCCGTGATCATTGTTGGAGGGGTCTTGTCAGGCGTCTTTACAGTGACGGAATCCGGCGCGTTCGGGGCAATGTATGCCTTTGTGGTGACGCTTGTTGTCTATCGCAGCCTGTCCTGGGAAAACTTCAAAACCGCCGTTATCTCTTCGGTGCGCACAACGTCTATGGTGATGATCCTGATCGCCTGCGCCGGTGCCTTTGCCTATATGCTGACGTTCAACCGGGTTCCGACAAAAACAGTCGAATTCCTGTTGGGTATCACAGAAAACCCGATCCTGATCTTGTTGATGATCAACGCTGTGCTGTTGCTCTTGGGGATGATCATGGACATGGCCGCGTTAATCCTGATCTGCACACCGATTTTCCTGCCGGTGATGAACATGCTGGGCATCGACCCGCTGCAGTTCGGCATGATCCTTTTGGTGAACCTCGGTCTTGGTCTTTGCACGCCACCTGTCGGGACCTGTCTCTTTGTGGGGTGTGCTGTTGGAAAACTACCGATGGAGAAAGCGGTCAAAACGATTTGGCCTTTCTACCTCGCCATCTTTGCCGCGCTCATGCTGATCACTTTTGTACCGGCAATATCGCTGACGCTGCCGAACCTTATCATTGGCCCCTAAAGCAAAGGAGAATGAGGCGATGCTGACAATAAGGCGCCTGGACATCGATGACGCGGGCAAGTTGATCGCCGGAGCGCGAGCCAAAGCGCAGGAAATCGGCGTGCCGATGTGTATTGCCGTCACAGACGAAAGCGGCAACCTCATAGCGTTTGAACGGATGGATGGTGGCAAAATTACCAGCATCATTTTGGCCATCGACAAGAGTTTCACTGCAACCGGTATCCAAAAAGGAACCGATGCTCTTGGTGAAGCAAATCAGCCTGGCATGGCCGCACACGGAATATCCTCAACGCTGGGCGGACGAATGGTGACCGTTGCAGGTGGCCTTCCCGTGACGGTCGACGGACAGGTGGTTGGCGGGATCGGTGTCAGCTCGGGCTCACCAGCCCAGGATCTCGAAGTTGCACAGGCAGGGGTCACGGCGCTCTGCGAAGCCTAATTGGAAAGAGTTTAAGGAGTCAGATATGACAAAACCCGTCATCGGTTTCATCGGCCTCGGTCTTATGGGCGGCAACATGGCAGAGTGCCTGCAAAACAACAGTTTTGATCTGGTTGTCATGGGGCGAAACAAGGAAGCCGTCGCAGCCACAGTCAACCGCGGTGCTGTAGAGGTTAAAACGCCACGAGAGCTTGCTGAAAACAGCGATATCGTGATGCTTTGTGTAACAACATCGGATGTCGTCGAAAGCCTGATCTACGGCGATGACGGCATCCTGGCAGGCATCAAGGACGGTGCCGTGGTCATTGACTTTGGCACCTCGATCCCGGCGTCCACTCGCAAAATCGGCGCAGACTTGGCCGCAAAAGGTGCCGGTATGATTGACGCGCCGCTGGGACGCACACCCGCGCACGCCAAGGATGGTTTGCTGAACATCATGGCAGCGGGGGATATGGCCACCTTTGAGAAGGTGAAACCTGTCCTGGATGTACTGGGGGAAAATGTCTTTCACCTCGGCGAACTGGGTGCGGGCCACGTGACCAAGCTCATCAACAATTTTATGGGTATGACGACGGCTTGCACCATGAGCCAAGCCTTTGCTGTGGCTGAACGCTCAGGGGTAAACAAACAGCAGCTTTTTGACATCATGTCAGCTGGACCGTCCAGTTCCCCCTTTATGCAGTTTTGTAAGAACTACGCGGTAGATGGTGTCAGCGATTTGGGGTTTTCGATTAACAACGCCAACAAGGATCTTGGTTACTTCCTGAAGCTGGCCGAGGACGTGGGCACTCGTGCCGAGATCGCTGAAGGAACCGCGAACAACCTTCAGGCAGCCGCGGACGCAGGCATGGGCGACGGCAACGTGCCGGAAATCTTCGACTATTTTGCCAAGCTTTAGCGTCAGATCCATCAGTCACTCACGGCAGCACCAATTGAACGGGAAAGAACAACCATGAGACTTCAGGGAAAGACCGCAATTGTCACGGGCGGCGGCCGCGATATCGGGCGCGCCTGCGCTGTCAAACTCGCCTCCGGAGGGGTGAATGTCGCGGTGAACTACTTCGCCAGTAGTGTCGGCGCCGAGGAAACCGTAGCCGAGATCAAAAAGATCGGTGGACAGGCGTTTGCAATGCAAGGCGACCTGAACAAACCCGAAGAGGTCGATGCGTTGGTCGCCAAGACGGTCGATACCTTTGGCAGCCTGGACATTCTGGTGAACAATGCCGGAGGTTTGATCGCGCGCAAGAAAATCACCGAGATGTCGCTTGAACATTGGCAGGCTGTCATGGATCTAAACCTGACCAGCACGTTTCTTATGGTCAAAGCGGCACTGCTGCATATGAAATCCGGGGCCATTGTAAACATCGCCAGTCAGGCGGGTCGCGACGGTGGTGGCCCGGGTGCGTCGGCTTATGCAACGTCAAAAGGCGGGGTCATGACGCTCACCCGTAGTCTTGCAAAAGAACTGGGTCCCGATATCCGTGTCAATGCAATCTGCCCAGGCATGATCGACACGGATTTCCATAACATCCATACTCCCGATGCAGGCCGTCGCGGGCTAGAAGCTGCTGCGCCGCTCAAGCGGCAAGGCCAGTCTCAGGATGTTGCGAACCTCGTGGCGTTTCTAGCAAGCGAGGACTCGGCTTATCTGACCGGGACCAATGTCGATATCAATGGTGGGATGCTGTTCTCGTGACCACTGCAGAACAGGATACCTAATTGTCGAACGCTACCGTTTGTCTAACTTCGAAGTACTGGAAACCGGAATATGCGAATTCTCGCGATAGGTGAATGCATGGCCGAAATGGCCCCAACAGACGCGCCAAGCACGTATCAAATGGGGTTCGCCGGAGACACGTTCAATACAGCTTGGTATCTGGCCCAACTCACACCCGAAACACCCTTGTCCTATTTTACCGCCGTCGGAGATGATGCCATCTCGTCCCGGATGCTGGGGGCCATGCGCGAAAGTGGGGTGGACACCCAGCAGGTACGGATCGTGCCAAACCGTTCTGTGGGGTTGTATCTTATCACGCTGGACAACGGGGAACGTAGTTTTACCTATTGGCGCGGTCAGTCCGCCGCACGCCTGTTGGCGCAAGACAAGCAAGCACTTGCCCACGCCATGACGCAATCAGATCTCATCTATTTCTCGGGTATCACTCTGGCAATCTTGAACCCTGAAGGGCGCGCCGCCTTGCTCGACGTTGCTCGGTCAGCGCGGTGCGCCGGAAAACGGATTGCCTTCGACCCCAATCTGCGCCCGCATCTTTGGGACAGCCCCTCTGAGATGACCGAGAACATCATGCAGGCGGCCGCCGTTAGCGATATCGCCTTGCCATCGTTCGAGGACGAGGCACGTTGGTTCAGCGACATGAACCCCGCGGCCACTTTGCAGCGCTATGCAAGGGCGGGTGCGGAAACGATCGTTGTCAAGAATGGCGCAGAAACGGTCCTTTATCGTACCCGCGGCGCAGAGGGCTCTGTCCATGTTCCGCCTCTGGCCTCGGTTGTGGATACGACTGCTGCAGGCGACAGTTTCAACGCTGGCATTCTGGCGGGGTTGGCAACGGATACACCCTTACCTGACAGCATAGCGCTGGCCTGCAAACTGGCAGGGCATGTTGTGCAAGGCAAAGGTGCACTTGTTCCTATCAACCAAAGCCTGCTCGACAGTTGCCCACAGCCTTAGCAGAAGGATCCAGCCCATGCCGAACCCTCAGCCTGCCGAAACGATCAAACTGCATCCGGATACGCTAGATCGCTTGTCAAAGGTCAGCACAGCGACTGTGGCCACGCTGCTTTACAAACGCGGTTATCAAAACGCCTATGTTCAAGGTGTTGCTCCTTTGGGCAAGGGCAAGCCCACCCTAGTGGGCCCGGCTTTTACACTGCGATACATTCCTGCACGGCCTGACACCGACCCGATCGAGGCGTTTCGTGAGCCAGATCACCCGCAGCGCGTGGCCGTGGAAACATGTCCTGAACGCGCGGTATTGGTCATGGATTGTCGGCAGGATGCCTCGGCGGCCTCGGCAGGTTCGATCCTTTTGACGCGACTGGAAATGCGCGGAGCAGCAGGCGTTGTCACGGATGGTGGCATTCGCGACGCCGACGGTGCCGCAGCACTTGAGATGCCGGTCTTTGCTGCAAAACCGTCTGCCCCAACCAACCTTACGAAACATCATGCGGTTGATATCGGTTTGCCAATCGGGTGTGGCGGCGTAGCGGTCTATCCCGGCGACATCGTTCTGGGTGACAGCGATGGTGTCATGATTATCCCACGTCACCTCGCCGATGACATTGCGATCGAGGCAGGACCAATGGAGCTGTTCGAACGCTTCGTTCTGGAAGAGGTGCGAAAAAACACCCCCGTGATCGGACTCTATCCTGCAACCGACCCAGACGTTCTTGAACGATTTGAAGTCTGGCGTGCACGGCTCTCTGACTGATGTCTGAATCGATGCCATGTATTGTCCAATACTGGGACGAACTCATTTCCCTTCAGGGCTCACTCACTCAGAGGACCATCGCCTTTAGTTTAAAGAACAGCAGGGAACTAGGGCAGAAACGGATCGACAGACAAATCAAACCGCCGCGCATGACAGCTTTGGGAGCATTTAACGCTATGGAATCCGGCTTACTTGACAACTCGGCGACCGCCGCCAAAATTTTAACTGTCCCGTCTGGCTTAGAAAACGCGCTGTACTACTCGTTCCGCTTCACAATCGGATCGGTTACACCATGCACCCACCAAAAGGATAATTTGTCCAGATGACTATTTCTCCAAAGGCCGCGAGTTTACGGGCCCGAGAAATCTGTGCACTCGCGCCAATTGTGCCGGTTTTGGTGGTTGATGATGTCGCAACAGCCCGACCGTTGGCCGAGGCGCTTATCGCAGGCGGTTTGCCCTCGCTGGAGGTCACGTTGCGCACCCCTGCCGCTCTCGAGGTCATTCGGGTCATGAGCGGCGTCCCGGGTGGACATGTGGGGGCTGGCACACTGATAACACCCGAAGATGTTCGGGCCGCCAAAGAGGCGGGCGCTACCTTCGGTGTCTCTCCGGGTGCCACCGATGAACTGCTTGCCGCTTGTGAAGCTGAAGATTTGCCGCTCCTGCCCGGCGCCGCGACTGCGTCTGAGGCGATGCGTCTTTTGGCGCGCGGCTATGACATGCTCAAGTTCTTTCCAGCCGAGGCCTCGGGCGGGGTATCGGCACTCAAGGCTATTGGCGGGCCATTGCCGCAGATTTCCTTCTGTCCTACGGGCGGGGTCAGCGCGGCCAATGCAGGCTCGTATCTGGCGCAGCAGAACGTGGTTTGCGCTGGAGGCAGTTGGGTGGCGCCCAAAGATCTTATCGCCGCGGGCGATTGGGCGGGTATCGAAACTCTGGCTCGGGACGCGGCCCAGTTGGAGGTGTGTAAATGAAGATTTCCGAGGTTCATACACATCTTCTTGACTACAAGCTTGAGACCGCCTTCGAGAGCGCAGCAACTCGTTTCACGCGGCGCCAACATGTTTTGGTCGAGATTGTCTGTGATGACGGTACGACGGGTTGGGGAGAGTGCTTGGGGCCAGCGCAGCCAAACGCGGCGATCGTAAAGGCCTATGCGCCCTATTTGATTGGCCGCAATCCGCTGGATACGGAAGTTCTCTGGCAAGGCCTGTATAATCTCCTACGAGACCAAGGGCAGCGCGGTCTCACAATGACCGCACTTTCAGGAATTGATGTCGCTTTGTGGGATATCAAAGGTCGCCACTTTGGTGTTCCGGTTTCGGTGCTTCTCGGGGGACGTGTTCGGGACACAGTAAAGGCATATGCGACCGGGTCATTCCGGCGCGACGGGGTCGATCGCATTTCGGACAATGCCGAGGAATGCGCAGCCCATGTCGCTGCAGGGTTCGACGCAGTCAAAATCAAGATTGGCTTTGGGGTGGAAGAAGATCTTGCAGTCATCAAGGCGGTGCGTGAAGCGATTGGCACGCATACTCGTCTGATGATTGACGCTAATCACGGGTACTCGATTCAAGAAGCGATCACTCTGGGCAACCGTGCGGTAGAGTTCGATATCGATTGGTTCGAGGAACCAGTCATTCCGGAACAACTTGACGCGTACCGTCGCGTACGCGCCGGTCAGCCTATTCCGGTTGCTGGTGGCGAGACTTGGCATGGCAGGTTTGCGTTCCGCGAGCCCCTGGAAACAGGATGTATCGATATCGCCCAGCCAGACTTGTGTGGCACTGGCGGTTTTTCGGAGATGCGCCGGGTCGTTGATATGGCAGCTCTTCATGGCGTACGTGTTGTTCCGCATGTTTGGGGAACAGCAGTGCAAATCGCTGCGAGCCTTCAGTTTGTTTCGGCCCTGCTACCAGACCCACCACGGCGGGATCCAATCGAACCGATTTTCGAGTTTGATCGGACGCATAACCCATTCAGGCAGGCGATCATCACTCACCCGATCGAACAAAAAAACGGTGTGATCGCAATTCCGAACAAACCGGGTCTGGGTATCGAGATCAATCGTGATGCATTGGCAGAGTTCGCCATGGGAGAACCCGAATGATCGAGCGCAGCTTCTCTGGCCGTGCCCCTGAGACCAAGCTGCCTGCAGGCGCCATTGATACACACCTTCACGTCTATCTTTCCGGGTTTCCAGCACTGCCAGGAGGTCCTGATCTGCCAGAGGGCCAGCCTGGGTTATCAGAGTACAGACAAGTCATGGGCTGGCTTGGCATTGACAGGTTTGTCATCACACAAGGAAATGCACATCACGCCAACCATGCGAATTTGCTGGCGGCGCTCAAAGAAACCAGGGACGTGGCACGTGGCGTGGCCGCCATTGACGGTGAAACCTCTGACGCAGAACTTGAAATGCTCAAGGATGGAGGGGTCGTTGGGACGCGTATCGTGGATCTGCCAGGGGGAGCCGTTGGGCTCAGTCAGCTCGAAGAGGTTGACGCCCGTGCTTTTGCTGCGGGCTGGATGATTGCAATTCAGTTCGATGGCTCAGACATTTCGGACCATGTTGATAGGCTCTCAAAACTGCGATCCAAATGGGTGCTTGACCACCATGGCAAATTTTTGAGGGGCGTCGCGCCAGATGGCGATGAAGTAGCAATGCTCAAACGCCTTGTCGACGGTGGCCGATGCTGGTTCAAGTTTGCTGGTTGTTATGAGTCCTCCATCGAAGGCGAACCGCATTATTCAGACGTAGCTAACGTTTCGAGGATCATGGCAGCCCATGCCCCCGAGCGCATTGTGTGGGGAACGAATTTTCCTCACAATTCGGCGACAAAAACCTCGGACTACCCTAACGACGCGGCGTTGCTCGACACGGTTCTGAACTGGTTTCCAGACGACCGCGCGCGTCACCTCGCTCTCGTAGAAAACGCCGAAGAACTCTACGGTTTCCAATCTGAAGCGACGTGATCGCCGCCTGCAAAAAGTGAGAAATACAAAATGTTAAACAAACTTTTGATAACGGGCGCGGACGGCAACCTAGGGTCGGTTTGCCGGTCTCGCTTGCACGGCCTTGCCGCAACCATTCGCCTTGGTGCGAGGGAAGATGTGGGCCCTGCCGGTGAAAATGAAGAGATTATGTATTGTGACTTGGGCGAAAAAGATGCGGTTGAGGCCATGGTTGAAGGGTGCGATGGGATTGTTCACATGGGGGGGCAATCGATCGAAGCACCTTGGGAAACTATAAAACAATCCAATATCGACGGTGTATTCAATCTCTATGAAGCGGCCCGAAAATCGTCGGTTACGCCGAGGATATTCTTTGCCAGTTCAAATCACGCGATTGGCTTTCACGAACAGACAACGCGGCTTGATGCCAATGCACAGGTAAGGCCGGATGGTCTGTATGGCGTGTCAAAAGTCTTCGGAGAAGCTCTCGCACGGCTCTATTTTGAGAAGTTTGGGATCGAGACAGCATTGGTCCGCATCGGTTCATCCTTTCCGGAACCAAAAAACCATCGCATGCTTGCAACCTGGTTGAGTTACGATGATCTGATATCTCTTATCGAGAGTGTTTTCACTATTCCGCGCCTGGGGTGTCCGATTATCTACGGTGCTTCGAACAACGACGCATCCTGGTGGGACAATCGTGAAACAAGCTTTCTGGGGTGGAAGCCAAAAGACAACTCCGAGATGTTTCGCGCCCGTATCGATGCCGAATGCACCCCACCTGCGAACGACGAAGTTTCCGCAGTTTATCAGGGCGGAGAATTCTGTGGTCAGGGCATTCTCGAAGAATAGCTCCAATCCGATCAACCCATATGAGTGGACATTCTGAAAAGGTAAACTGATGCGCTCAAACAAAATTAGAGAGCATTGGGCCGCCGGACGGCCTGTAGTCAATGGATGGCTGGCGATCCCAAGCGGTTTCTCGGCGGAAACCATGGCGCATCAGGGATGGGACACGCTTACTGTTGATATCCAACATGGCGTAATCGACTACCAGAAGGCGGTCGAGATGTTCACTGCGATTTCGACAACCGATACCGTCCCAGTTACGCGCGTGCCGTGGCTCGAGCCCGGTATTTTGATGAAGGTGCTCGATGCCGGCGCTTACGGTGTTATTTGCCCAATGATCAATAGCCGTGAAGATGCTGAGAACCTTGTGGCGTGGACACACTACCCGCCCAACGGAACAAGGAGTCTTGGGCCGACCCGAGGCCTCTTGTACGGAGGTTCAGACTACCCACAGCATGCCAATGACACGATCGTCGTCTTCGCGATGATCGAGACTCTGCAAGGTCTCGACAACCTTGAAGACATACTGTCGGTTCCAGGGCTCGACGCCGTGTACATCGGACCTTCCGATCTTTCCCTGGCTTTAGGTTGCCGCCCGGCATTCGATGAGGTCGAGCCCCCCGTGGCCGAGGCCATTGAACTAATAGCCGCCAAGGCAAAAGAGTATGGGAAGTTCGCTGGCTGCCATAACGGAACACCGGAATACGCTTTGAAACGCATCGAAATGGGGTTCCAGTTCGTCACAATCGCGTCGGATGCCCGTTTGATGGCAGCTGCCGCGAAAGACGCTTTGGCCCTGGTGCGTGGTGGACTGTCATAGTCTGTTGGCGGTGAATTTTGGGAAGCGCGTTTCAAAAACGTGAAGCCAGACAAGTTTCCGCTACTGTACGCTGCTCAAATATGAGGACCCGCTTTTCGCGCTGTTTGGTATGTTCAAAGGTCGAAAGATCTAACCAACACACGACCAAGACTTAGGAGGCACGCATGTCACGTATGAAGCCCGAGAACCTCAGATCACGTCAATGGTTCGCCAATCCGAGTGATCCGGAAATGACCGCGCTCTATTTGGAACGTTATCTCAACTACGGGCTCACGCGCGAAGAACTGCAATCCGGTAAACCTATCATCGCAATTGCACAGACGGGCAGCGACCTAAGCCCCTGCAACCGCCACCATCTGGAGCTCGCCAAACGGGTACGGGACGGAATCATCGCAGCAGGAGGCACAGCCATCGAAGTGCCGGTCCATCCCATTCAGGAAACTGGCAAACGACCCACCGCCATGCTCGACCGTAATCTGGCATACCTGAGTTTGGTTGAATCGCTGTACGGCTACCCGATTGACGGCGTGGTGTTGATGATTGGCTGTGACAAGACCACACCGGCCCTTCTGATGGCAGCTTCAACGGTCAACATTCCAGCCATCGCTCTGTCTGTGGGGCCGATGCTCAATGGTTGGCACGAAGGGAAGCGTGCAGGGTCTGGCACTGTTATTTGGAAAGCTCGCGAACGCCTTGCTGCCGGGGAAATCTCCGCTGATGAATTCATGGATGCCGCCGCCGCATCTGCTCCCTCAGTGGGGTACTGCAACACCATGGGAACCGCCACCACCATGAACAGCTTGGCCGAAGCACTCGGCATGCAGCTACCAGGCGCGGCGGCCATTCCGGCGCCATACCGCGAACGCGGTCAGATCAGCTATGAGACCGGACAACGCATCATTAAAATGGTGTGGGAGGATCTGCGCCCGTCTGACATCATGACGCGCGCGGCTTTTGAGAATGCTATCGTGGTTAACTCCGCCATTGGCGGATCCACCAATGCGCCTATTCACCTAAATGCCATTGCGCGCCATCTAGGTGTGCCGCTTGACAACGATGACTGGCAGGCTTTGGGGCACAATGTGCCACTTTTGGTCAATCTACAGCCCGCAGGCGAGTATCTCGGCGAAGATTACCACCGCGCTGGCGGTGTTCCTGCCGTGATCGCAGAGCTGATTGCAGCTGGTCGCCTACCTCATGCAGAGGCCAAAACTGTCAACGGGCACAGCATAGCCAACAACTGCACGCGCCGGCACAGCACAAATTCCAACGTCATTAAATCTGTTGATGCCCCGCTGAAAGACAAGGCAGGGTTCATCAACTTAAAGGGCAATCTATTTGACAGCGCGTTGATGAAAACCAGTGTCATCGGGTCAGAATTTGCAAAAGCCTATCTTTCCAATCCCGATGATCCCAACGCGTTTGAGGGTCGTGCAGTTGTTTTTGATGGACCCGAAGATTTTCACAAGCGCATTGATGACCCTTCTCAGGATATCGACACCGGTTGCATTCTCGTTATGCGCGGAACCGGCCCCAAAGGGTATCCCGGCGGAGCAGAAGTCGTGAATATGCGTGCGCCATCCTATCTCTTGAAGCAAGGCGTTCAGGAATTACCCTGCATAGGTGATGGGCGCCAATCTGGCACTTCTGGCTCGCCATCAATCCTGAACGCTGCACCAGAGGCTGCCGACAATGGTGGCCTAGCAGTTCTGCAAACAGGGGATCGGATCCGCGTTGATCTTAACACCTGCACAGTCAACATTCTGATTTCCGACGCGGAACTTGAGCGGCGCAAGGACCAGTTAATCCAAAACGGTGGATATCCCGTGCCCGAAAGCCAATCTCCTTGGCAACAGTATTTCCGTGATCTGGTGCAACCCTTTGACAAGGGCATGAACCTACGCAATGCTGACGCCTATCGCGACATCGCGCGCAAGTCACTGCCTCGAGACAACCACTGAATTCAACAAAATGTGGGCACGCAGCGGGATCGTTCGCGGCGTCACATACGCATTCCAGCTTCACATCTTCATCTCGATGGTGACGGTAATCACGACTATTATGATGTCTCTCCTACCTCTCATTTTTCGCGGCTCCTGCTTGGCAGGGTGGTTTGGGCCAGCATTTTCGGGAGGAGGTGAAAATGCTGGCCCTTTGCGTTGGCGCTCCCTGTTGGCTTTTTCGCCGCCGCTTTTGCTGGCTTACTCTGGGAGGAGCGAGGACCAGCAAATTTCGTGTGAGCTTCTGACCTGAGGGTCTACTTCTCTATTCGTCAGCCATCAATTTTGCGGCATATTCCGGGATATCGGATCGCGAAATTCCGATCTGAGCGAGCTGATGGTCGTTCATATTCGAAAGTGTGGAGAGCATCCGGGCCATTTGAAAAGTCTTTAGGCCAGCATTTGCCGTAGCTCCGATCCAAGCCAGGAAGGCGATTGATGCGGTAATGGCCTGACCACGATCTGTACCAGCCGTTTGGGTATTAGCAGCCATGCGCAGCCTCCATAGCAAGTCTTTTGATGCTACTGCGCGGAATGCCCAGATCAATTAAGTCACGGTCAGATAGCGCCGAGAGCTCATAATACGTTGCGCGATAAACCCTGCGTTTGGCCTGTGCCTTTCGCATCGTGTCCAGCTTTTGATGAAAGAACGTGCGGCCAGCTTCGAAAACGACGTCCAGACCGTTGTTTGATCGAGAAATTGCCATGATATTGCCTCGTCCGTTGCTGCAATGCAGTACTTATGCTGCAATGCAGAGATAAGGGTATTTGGTAGCGCTCACAATTCGACAATTTGGCAAAGGCCCCATGCCATATTGGAACAGCAAAGGTCACGACATGGACATTTCTGCGCAAATGCTAATCTTTGCGACGGTTGTCGAGCAGGGCAGCATCTCTGCGGCTGCAAGATCAATGGGGCAGACCCCATCGGCAGTAAGTAAGCAGATCGGATTACTTGAAGATCAGGTGCACTACCGCCTTCTTAATCGCACCAGAACGGGTGTCTCTCCGACGCGAGAAGGCCAAGATTTCTATGAAAAATGCAAAGCGATGGCTGACAAGTTCAATGAAGCCAAAGCGATGATCCACAGCTTTGACGGTGTCCCACGCGGAGAACTCAGGATCGCATCCACTGTTGCATTCGGTAAGTCCCAACTGATTCCTGCTCTGCCAGAGTTCATGAAAGAGAACCCTGAGGTTCAAATGTCTTTGGATCTGACCGACCGAGAAATTGATCTTCGGAATGAAGGGTTCGATGCGGCGATCTGCTTTGCGGAACAACGCAAGAATCCAGATATGGTCATCAGGCGCATTATGCAGAGTCGAAGGGTGCTATGTGCCTCACCTGAATACCTTGAGCGTTCTGGAACACCGTCGAATTTTGCCGAATTGGCTGAGCACAATTGCTTGAGAGTCGCTGGGAGAAGCCAACGGAACGCATGGAACAGCATCGAACCGAACGCAGGCGAGAAATTTGAAGCATCAGGCAGCTTTGAGGGGAACAGCACCGATGTCGTCTTTCGAGCCGCTCTGGCTGGTATCGGGATCGCACGGTTGCCCTGCTATATGGCAAACAGTAAATTTAGCTCCGGCGAACTTGTCCACGTCATGCCGGAGTATGCACCACCCAGCACAGATATTGTCGTAATGTTTGCCGAAAGGCGGAATCTGGCACCAAAAACCCGCGCGTTTGTGGATTATCTCGCGCGGCGGTTTCGGGATTTCGAAGAGAACCAAATGAACGGTTAACTACGTATAGAAACGATCGCAATTATCCAAGTTAATCCGATCCCATCCGCTGTGAGTGGTTAAAAGCCCAGCCGAAGTTTGAAGAGAACTGACGGGGCACATCGATCAAAAATCTGGTAGCGGTTGGTGAATGCAGAATTGGTTACTTCTATCTAAGAGGAGCTTTTTTCCGAACACATGATCAATGGCCGCTATCAGCGGCATTAAAGTGATAGTGCGTTTAACCCGCAGATGAGCCGAACACCTAACGATGGATCGCTTCACCTAAAACCGCTTCGACAATACTTTCCAATCGTTTCGACTCTAATAAACATCCAATGGTTAGGATTGAAGGCCAAGACCTTGTCGCGGAAACGCTGACTGCGAAAGTCAAGTTTCTAGAGCCTTTGAGGGCTTGGCCAAGATGAATCGTGGATTGCCACGAAGCGATATCAACGCACGGCTGACTTCGTAGCTTACACCAATTACCTTAGATAGGTGTTGAACCATTCAATTGTGCGGTCCCAGGCCAGGTTTGCCATTTCCTCATCATAGCGTGGCGTGCTGTCGTTGTGAAAACCGTGGTTGGCATTTTCGTAGATATAAGCCTCGTAAACCTTGTCGTTGGATTGCAGGGCAGCCTCAAAATCAGGCCAACCTGCGTTGATGCGCTCATCAAGCCCCCCCATCTGTATCAGTAACGGCGCCTGAATTTTGGCTACATCTTCGGCTGCTGGCTGGCGACCATAGAACGGGACACCAGCGGCCAGTTCGGGATAGGCCACGGCAATTGCGCTGACCACACCACCGCCATAGCAGAAGCCCACAGCGCCGACTTTTCCAGTACAGTCTTCCCGGCTCAATAGGTATTCAAAGCCATTGAAGAAATCATTCATCAGCTCGACCCGATCGACGGTCTTTTGCAGCTCGCGCCCATCGGCGTCGTTGCCAGGGTATCCGCCTACTGACGTCAGGCCGTCGGGGGCCAAAGCCATAAACCCGGCTTTCGCCAATCTGCGGGTCACATCCTCAACGTAAGGATTCAAGCCTCTGTTTTCGTGGATTACCAACACCGCGGGTAGGGGCTCTTCCACTCCAGCCGGCCGGACGAGGTAGCCCCGGACATCACCTGTTCCATTTGGTGAGGGATAGGTGATGTAGTCTGCATGGATATCGGGATCGTTGAAGGATACCTGCTCGGCCAAAGCATAATTCGGGCTAAGCATGTTCAGCAGCGCGACCGCTGATAAACCACCAACCGCGAACTTGCCAGCGCGGTCCAGGAACTGGCGCTTGGTGATTTTGCCGTGCGCGTAAAAGTCGTACAGGTCCAGAAGTTCCTGGTCAAAGTCCCTTGCCGTCATGCGAGTCATTGTAAGTCTCCTTATGAATAGGCAGTCAAAAAGGTTGGTTATTGTCCGATCTATGAGTCTTGGTTTGGCTGTGTTTTTAGAAACTCTGTCCAGTGCTATTCAGCCTTGAGATGTTCCAAGGCAGCCTGAGCGCCGCCTTCGTTATGTGGCATACCGCTCTTGGTTAGCCCCATTTCTACGCCAGAAAGGGTGGCCATCAACATTAGGTCGTTGAAGTCGCCCAAATGACCAATGCGGAATACCTTGTCGGCTACCTTGGACAGACCATTTCCTAGTGAGATGTCATAGTGCTCAAGTGCCGTAGCACGAAACGCATCGGCGGAGTGACCTTCTGGGACCTTAACCGCAGTCAAGACGCCCGATTCCTGACCTTGATGTGTGCACAAAACCTCAAGACCCCAGGCGCGCACGGCAGCCCGTGTCGCGGCTCCGTGTTTGGCGTGACGGGCAAAAACATTGTTCAACCCCTCTTCGTGCAACATGTCTATGGCCTCATTTAATCCATAGAGAAGATTGGTGCCCGGGGTGTAGGGAAAGAACCCCTTCTGATTTGGCCCGACCATATCCTGCCAATCCCAGTAACTTCGCGGCGTGGTCACGGATTTTGAGTGTTTTAGCGCCCGATCACTCACGGCGTTGAAACTCAGACCAGGCGGTAACATCAGTCCTTTTTGCGAGCCGGAGACACACACATCGACCCCCCAGTCATCGAACCGAAAATCAATCGACGCAAGGCCGGAGATGGAGTCCACGATTAGAAGCGCAGGGTGTTTCGCTGCGTCTATGGCCCTGCGCACTTCCTCAATTGGTGAGACTGACCCGGTAGACGTTTCGTTGTGGACGACGCACACCGCCTTGATGTCGTGCTGCTCATCCGCACGTAGATGGTCTTCAATCTGATTGGGGTCAGCGCCGCCACGCCAATCTCCTTCAATCAGCTCTGGCTGCAACCCTAGTTTTCCAGCCAAGTTGCACCACATGAAAGCGAAATGCCCTGTTTCGAACATCAGAACTTTTTCGCCCGGCGAAACCGTGTTCACAAGTGCGGCTTCCCATGCACCGGTGCCGGATGAAGGATAGATAAAGACGTTCTGTTGTGTCTTGAAAATCGTTTTCATGCCATTGAGGGCTTTATTCCCGACTTCTGCAAAATTGGGTCCTCGATGATCAATGGTCTGCGTGCTTATGGCTCTCAGTATGCGATCTGGCACAGCGCTTGGCCCTGGAATCTGCAAAAAGTGTCTACCCGCCTGACGCATTTGAACTGATCCTTACGCTGGTGCCAAAAGAGTGGCGCTATTACCTATTGCAAAAGTTAATTATAAATTCATTATTCAGTCAACGGTGAAGTGAAGCGTTTAACTGGGGCTTACAGGGAAGGGAAGGCGAACCTGATGGTAGAGAATGGATCGTTGTACCGCCGACTGTTGTCTGATGTGCGGGGGGAAGTGATGACAGATCCGGCATCGCTTGCTCGATACTCGACCGATGCCTCAATCTATCAGATGATACCGGACGCTGTGGTGATCCCTCGGTCCACAGAAGATGTCCAAGCCGTGATGTCCATTGCGCGGGACGAAGGAAGTTCGGTTCTGCCTCGCGGCGGCGGCACGTCGCAATGCGGGCAAACGGTCAATCAGGGCGTTGTGCTGGACAACACAAAACACTTGAATCGTATTCTAGACGTAGACGTTGAGAAGCGAATTGCGCGCGTTCAGCCCGGTGTTGTTCTGGATAAATTGAACGAAGCTTTGAAGAAGCATGGCCTGTGGTTTCCCGTGGATCCCTCTACAGCGTCTCGTTGCACTCTTGGGGGGATGGCCGCAAACAATTCTTCAGGCGGAAAGTCTCTGCGATACGGGATCATGCGAGACAACGTCCGTGCGATAAACGCAATCCTGGTTGACGGCATGGAAGCGCGGTTCAGCGCTGATACGGTCGCATCAGGCGACTATGCGGATCTTGTTGGTGATATGCGCGCTCTTGGGCGTCGCGAGGCTGCTGAAATTGACGCTCGTTTTCCCAAAGTCCTGCGCCGTGTGGGCGGGTACAATATCGACGCCCTTGTAGGTAACGACATCAACATGTCCCATTTATTGGTGGGGACTGAAGGCACATTGGCCTATTTCACAGAACTGGAATTAAGCCTGGCACAGTTGCCGGGCGCGAAAGTTACTGGTGTGTGCCATTTCCCGACATTCCGTGCTGCAATGGAGGCCACCCAGCACATCGTGACACTCAACCCCCAGGCGGTAGAGTTGGTCGACGACACCATGATTGCGTTGGGGCGTGAAATCCCATTGTTTCGCGAAACGATTAATGCATTTGTTGAAGGCAATCCCGAAGCCCTGCTGCTGGTGGAATTCGCCGAGGGTAGCGCCGAGGCAAATGCCGCAAAACTGGTCGAACTTTCGCAACTGATGGGAGCTCTCGGGTTTGCTTTCAGCGGTGCGGAAAACCGGTGGGGCGGCGTTGTCTCTGTTACGGACAACTCTTTGCAGAATGCTATCGCCGAGTACCGAAAATCCGGGTTGAATGTCATGATGTCGATGAAAGAGGCAGGCAAACCGATCTCTTTTGTCGAAGATTGCGCCGTCCCTTTGCCCGACCTCGCCGATTACACCGCTGGCCTAACCGAAATATTTGCCCGGCATGGCACAAAGGGAACATGGTACGCGCATGCCTCGGTGGGGTGTCTGCACGTGCGCCCTGTGCTGAACATGCGGCAAGACAAAGACGTCCGGACAATGAGGGCGATCGCCGAAGAAACATTTGATCTGGTCAAAAAGTATAAAGGATCTCATTCAGGTGAACATGGTGACGGGATCGTACGATCAGAATTTCATGAAAAGATGTTCGGTCAGCGTATCGTTTCTGCGTTTGAACAGATTAAGAAACGGTTTGATCCTAACGGGGTAATGAATCCCGGCAAGATCGTGAACGCGCCCGCCATGGATGACCGCCGACTGTTCCGCTACGGCCAGGATTATTCGGTTCCTGAATTTGAAACGACGCTGGACTGGTCCGCTTGGCCGGGTTCCGGAGGAGGGTTTCAGGGTGCCGTCGAGATGTGCAACAATAATGGTGCATGCCGCAAGCTAAAGGGCGGCGTTATGTGCCCATCTTTCCGAGCGACCCGAAACGAGCGTGATGTTACGCGTGGACGGGCAAATACGCTGCGGTTTGCGATCAGCGGGCAGATGCCGGGCGGTTTGTCGTCAGATGCCATGTTGGACACAATGAAGTACTGCGTATCCTGCAAAGCTTGCGCTCGGGAATGTCCGACTGGCGTCGACATGGCGCGAATGAAAATCGAAGCATTGTCAGCGAAACGAAAAAAAGATGGGCTGACGTTGGCAGACAAATTGATAGCTTACCTGCCCCGATATGCGCCAATAGCCGCGAAAGTCGCGTGGCTTATGAATTTACGAAACAAAATTGGACCCTCGCGTAAACTATTGGAGGGACCGACTGGTATTTCAGCGCGACGTGATCCGCCAGTGTGGTCTTCTGCTCCGTTCCGTGATGCCGAGGCTCAGGACAATGATCCGCAGGTGTTGCTGTTTGCCGATGTGTTCAACCGGTATTTCGAGCCGGAAAATCTACGCGCTGCTGTCCGGGTTCTGCGGGCAACAGGACTTCGGGTGGCCGTGGCGCGAGACAAGCGATCTGACCGGGACTTGGATTGCGGACGTACTCTGTTAGCTATGGGCTGCGTCGACGAAGCGCGTCACGAGGCACAGCGTGTGATTGACGCGACGCAAGAGGCGGTTGCAAAAGGTGTGCCGGTAGTCGGACTCGAACCGTCCTCTATCCTCACTTTCCGGGATGAATTTACAGGTCTTTGCCCGGGGTCGGAAGCAGAGTCGTTGTCTGACGCCACGCATACCTTCGAAGAATTCCTGGCCAACCAGCCGGACTTGCCCTTGAAGCCGTTCGATCGCCCGATTTATGTGCATGGGCATTGCCACCAGAAAGCTCACGATGCTGTCACACCGATGCTTGACCTTTTGAAGCGTATTCCGGGGGCACAAGTTCACATGATTGAAAGCGGTTGTTGCGGCATGGCCGGGGCGTTTGGATATGCGCCTGACACTATCGATGTTTCGATAAAGATGGCACAACTCGACTTGTTCCCGGCGTTGGAAGCGGCGCCTATAGACGCAGTTATCGTGGCAGACGGAACATCTTGCCGCCACCAAATCGCCGAAGGTACGCAACGCCAAGCTATGCACGTCGCGCGCCTCTTGGATATGGTTCTTGATGTTTAGGAAATGGAAATGAACCTGACGGACAGCATTAATCGCCCGACCCTTCATGAAGAACTGGTCGAAAGGCTGCGTAACCTGGTTGTCGAAGATGTTCTAAAGCCGGGTGAAAAAGTGCCCGAGAAACAGCTTTGCGACTCGTTGGGGGTCTCACGGACACCATTGCGAGAAGCCCTAAAGGTGCTTGCATCAGAAGGCTTTGTGGTACTTCAGGCCAACCGGGGAGCCCGCGTCGCAAGTGTCACGCGAGAGGAATTGGAGAAAACGTTTCCAGTGCTTGCAACGCTTGAGCAACTGGCGGGAGAGTTGGCATGTCAGCACATGGATTCTGCTGAAATCGAACTAATCGAACGTAGCCACGTCGATATGCTGAAAGCCTATAAATCGAGTGATCGCCACGCATATTTTAAGGCCAATCAGGACATTCATCAGGCACTGATACGTGGCGCGCGAAACGATATCCTTGAAAGCCACCACAAGCTGTTGGCCGCACGGGTCCGCCGCGCACGCTTTATGGCCAACTTGTCGGACGAGCGCTGGGCGCAGGCCATTGACGAACATGAAGCCATGATGAAGTTGCTCAGGGCCCGAGATGCAGATGGGCTTGGAAAGTCCATGAAGCATCACATGATGAACAAGCTTTCGGCCCTTGTAAAAGCGCTGGAGGCTGAGGAAGAGTTGCTTAGTTAACGTCTGGTCGAAGGCGCCTATCAGTTTCCCTCGGATACGCCGCTAGTCAGTCTTCAGACCAAGAAACGGGGGCGTAAGCCCACAGTCCAAGGCAAGTTTGTTGAGGTCCCGACATAGGGCCGGGTTTAGCCCAACACCGTCTTTGCGGCGAGCCTCAGCAGCGGCCGTTTTGCCGTCGCCCGGCAGGCGCACGGGATCATGACCGGGCAGGGGGGGAGATGCGCGCATTTCAGAAAACACGCGAGCTGCGTTAGAAGCAAAGTCTTTGTCCAATCCAAAAGCTGCCGGATCAAGCGCCATTACAAATTGCCCTGTGTTTGTGGACGATGTCGTGTCTGAGGTGAAGTTAACCACATCAGAGCCGAAGGCCGCGCCGTTTAACACCCCGGCCATCAATCCGATAGCTACGGAAAGACCGAACCCTTTCGGACCGCCGATCGGCAAAAGAAATCCTTCTGACTTGAGGGCGGGGTCCGTCAATGGGTTTCCATCGCGCCCAACCATCCAGCCCTCGGGCATAGGCTTGCCTTGCTGCAACAGGGTTTTGATCTTACCCATCGCAGCAACAGTCGTCGCCATATCAAACACAAACGGGTCGGGACCATCGGCAGGGGCGGAAAAAGCAATGGGATTGGTGCCAAGAAGCAAATCGCTTCCGCCATAAGGCGGGACATGGTTTGCGCTCCCCACTGCTGCGGCCATACCAAGCAAACCAGCCTCAGCTTGTGGACGTACATAAAGTGCCAGTGGTCCCGCATGATTGCCGCGCCGAACACCGACCCATCCGATACCGACCGCTTTTGCCTTTTCAATTGCAAGATCCCGGGCCGCCGACATAGCCAGATGGCCGAGGCCGTCATCTCCGTCGATCAAAGCGGTTGCAACAGTCTCATGTATTACTGTGACTTTTGGCGTAGGATTAGAGCCGCCTCCCGCCAGCCGGGTTAGGTACTGTCGCAGGCGAAAGACTCCGTGCGTGCCGTAGCCATAAATGTCGGCTTCAACCATCGTCGAGGCCACCTTGTCCGCATCTGATTTTGGCACACCTCGAGTTTCGAGTGCGGCCGCCACAAATTCACGCAGGGT
Source organism: Ruegeria sp. CDSA021 (assembly GCF_059612325.1). NCBI lineage: Bacteria > Pseudomonadati > Pseudomonadota > Alphaproteobacteria > Rhodobacterales > Roseobacteraceae > Ruegeria > Ruegeria sp. CDSA021. The sequence continues at coordinate 48,317 of NZ_JBXWQJ010000018.1, read as the reverse complement.
GTGGCAGTCTATTTTCACAGGTTCAGAAGTCATCTCTTCCTACTTGTTCTTTGTGCCAGAACACCAATTTACGCTGTGTCCAAACCACCGACGCAAATACGACCAGACCAACAAGGCTGAGATACAGGATCAACGAGAAGACGCGCGGCGTGTTGAGCTGCGAGGCCGCAACCCGGATAAGTTCGCCAAATCCCTTGCCACCACCCAGGAATTCTCCTGTGATTGCGCCAGCCATTACGCCGACCGCTCCGATCTTGAGGCCAGTGAAAACCTGCGGTAGGCCAGTTGGCAATTTCATCTTGATCAATGTCTGCATCCGACTTGCACCCATCGTCTTGAAAAGCATACGCGCGTTTTCGTCGGCAGCGTGAAGCCCGGCCGCAGTACCAACAACGATTGGAAATGTCGCGATAAAGGCAGCAAGCGCGACCTTTGATTCAATGCCAAAACCCAACCACGCTACAAAGAGTGGGGCAAATGCCACCTTTGGCATGGTATCTATCGCCACCAGGTAAGGCATCACTGCCTTTTCACCAAACGCCGTTTCCCCCACTAACACGCCCAGCGAAAAACCGATCGCGATTGCCAGTGCAAAACCATAGATAACTTCTTTGATTGTGATCCACAGCGCCCCAAGCATGTAGCCGCCAGTCAATAGATTTTGACCCACGAAGATCATATCTTTCAGGGTTTCCAACGGTGTAGGCAGAATGATCGGGGAAACCAGCCTAAGGCTCGTCACAATTTGCCAAGTGCCGACGAAAACCACGAAGACAAAGGTCATCGCCAGCCAGCGTGGGACCGAGTCTATAAAGTGAACTTTTTGTTCCCATACCGTGTCTTCTGCGGTGTCGGCGTCTTTTAGGGCAGGTGAGTAGTTATGAACGTCGCTCACATTTCTTCTCCCTTATCCAGGAGGCCGCGAATGTAGTCTACAATAGCGCCAAACTTGGGCGTGGTCATCATATCCAACGTGCGCGGGCGTGGCAGGTCGACCTTGACAATTTCGGCAATCCTGCCCGGGCGTGGTTTTAGCACGACGATTTCGTCGGACAAAATCACGGCTTCCTGAATAGAGTGCGTAACAAGAAAAGCAGTCGCATCCTGTTCATGGCAAATCCGCTGCAGTTCCATATTCATCATGTCGCGTGACAGCTCGTCCAGCGCGCTGAATGGTTCGTCCAACAAAAGCACGGCTGGTTCTGTGATCAGCATACGGCAGATTGAGGCGCGCTGCGCCATGCCGCCCGACAATTCGTTCGGGTATACGTTTTCGAATCCCTTCAAACCCACGATGTCCAAAAGTTCGTGAGCCTTGCCCATTGCTTGCTTCGCGGCTGCCTTGCCGTCGCGGATCTCGATTGGCAACACGATGTTTTCCACTGCTGTTTTCCAGGGAAATAGTGTCGCCTGTTGGAACATCATGCCAATGTCTCGACGGGGTCCGGTTACTGGCATGCCCTGTAGGATCACACGCCCTTTGGTGGGAGGGATCAGACCCGCCATGATCTTGAGCAGAGTTGACTTCCCGCACCCGCTGGACCCAATGACAGAAGTGAAACTTCCTTTCCGTAGCGTCAGATTAATATCCTCAAGCGCAACAACAAGGTTGCGTGCATAGGTCTTGCTTAAATGGGTCAATTCGTAGACCGGCGTGCCCAAGGGCGCGCCGGAAAACTTTTGTGCGGCTGCAGCGTTCATTTGCTGGCGGCCTCGTTGCCAATGGCGGCAAATTCATTGGTCCAGGCGGCGCTCAAGTCATCAAGCGGTCCCGGAATTTCGCCCCCTGCGACAAGCGCGTCTTGCCACTCTTGCCAAACCTCGGCGGGGTACCATCCCAGACCATTGCTTGGATCCGCTGCTATGGTTTTCGAACGTACGGCATCGAACAGCGCTGCCTGGAATTCCTTGTCTTCGCCTTCCTGCGGATTGCCGTCCGCCAGATGCTTCAGCACAGCTTCACGGTTGGCATCATCGAGAGCAAAGGCATGGCCACGTGCGAACGCGCGGCTCCAGGCCTCGACCAACTCGCGGTCGTTGGCGATTGTGTCAGCCATTGTGGCGATACCGTTTCCGAAGAAACGCCCAAATTCCGCAGGCGTGATGTCGCGCACCTTCATTCCGCGCTGGTTCAGGATTGCTGTATCTGCCGTCGAAGCAGAATACGCGTCGATTTCACCGTTCAGGAAAGCTGCTGTCGCCGGGCCGCCGTCGCCAACGGTAAGAAATGTGAAATCCTCACCTTCCTTCATACCTGCACCGGTCAAGACGTTGCGTGCAAAACCCACTTCGGCACCGTCTGCGGTGCCGGTCCCGATGACCTTTCCGCGCAGTTCCTCAACGCTTTGGACTTCAGAGTCTTCCGGCACCGCGATACCGAAGTTGCTGCGTGCCGCAACGTTGTAGATATGTACGGCATCCACATCGCGCGACCGCGCTGCAATCAGAGGCCCGGGTCCAGGGCGACCGAAATGCGCTTGCCCAGCAGACAATGCCTGAAGCACGGCGCCTGAGCCGTTGATAGCCTCGACGGTCACGTTCAATCCTTCATCTGCGAAGTACCCTTCTCCAATGGCGACAAACACAGGAAATGAGTTGATTGCCGAAGGGCTGGGTTGCACGAAGGTGATTTCACGCAAGTCTTGCGCAAAACCCATTGTTCCTAGTGCTCCTGCTACCGGAACAGCAGTAAGCAGGGACGCTGTGAAAGTCCTTCTGTTCATCATTGTAGTCTTCCTCCCTTGAATGTTGACGCCTCACAGCGATTGCTGCGTAGGAGCCATTATACGGCGCGCACTGTGTTCCTTAGCGTGCCGATTTCGGAAACCTCGCAAACTACGACGTCCCCGTTTTTCAAAAACTGCGGCGGTTCCATTGCGTATCCGACGCCTGATGGCGTACCTGTCGCTATGATGTCTCCCGGTTCCAGTGTCAGGCCTTCTGACAAGGATGCGATCAACGTTGGAATGTCGAATATCATGTCCGACGTCATCCCGTTTTGGCGTTGGTCACCGTTAACTGTCAGTCCGATCGACAGAGCTTGCGGATCGCTGATGGCATCGGCGGTCACGATGCAGGGACCAATTGGGCAAGATCCATCCAACCCTTTGCCTTTGAAGTACTGGCCGCCATGGCGGCGCTGTATGTCTCGGGCGGTAATGTCGTTCAGAATAGAATACCCAAAGACATGATTAAACGCATCTGCCTTGGTGATGTTACGCCCGCGCTTCCCTATCACGACTGCCAACTCGACTTCGTAGTCAATGGACTGCGACACCGAGGGAAAGAGCAGGATGTCAGCGTCTGGCGCAACGACCGAGGTCGGCGGCTTGGTAAAGAAAACCGGATGCTCGGTGATGCCGATTTTCTCTTTTTGCGCCCGTTCGCCTTCTGCGATGTGCTCAGCGTAGTTTCGCCCCACGCAGAAAACGTTCTTACGCGGCGTGGGAATGGGCGACAGAAGAGGCGCGTCTTCGGGGACGAGCAGGTCCTTGAGTTCGCCTGCCTCACCCGCGGCAACAACGGCACTCAACGCTTCCAGCGCGGTCTGACCGCCTTCGACAATCAACTGCATCGTGCTTACATCAAGAGCCGTATCCGGCATGAGCATCTTAATCGCACGCGAAACATCCAACCTGCTTCCATTGGGAAGCAATGCGACGCAAACGGCGTGGCTATCTACTGAAACAGTCGCTAAACGCACTTGGCTCTCCTACTATATGCTGGCGCCAACTTAGGTCACCGATCTTGGCAGGCGACTCAGATTTGGTTGTCACTTACCCTTGAGTTTTTGCCGACTTGGCGTTTCAATCAATCAACCAATCAGCAAATTGGGTGGCAACGTGAGTGAGCCTACAGAACTTTCGCAACGTGTCCGGGACCTGATCGACAATGCTGGGTACCGGCACAACGATAGGCTTCCGCCTGAAAGGGAACTGTGCCAACGGCTGGGCACAACCAGAAATCAGCTGAGGCGCGTATTGGCTGAACTTGAGGCGCAGGGGCTTATCTGGCGGCATGTGGGTCGGGGCACTTTCGTCGGTGCCCGACCGGTTCTCAATCTGACGGACGTGACCTATCTGGGTGACCAGATCAAGCCAGAACAGGTTGTGGGAGTGCGATTTACGATCGAGCCGCAGCTTAGCCGCCTTGCCGCGCTTCATTCTACGCGTTCGGACCGCGAGCAAATGAGACTATGCGTTGAGAGGTGCCGAGCCGCAGAGGACTGGCGCACTTATGAAGCGTGGGACAACAATTTGCATCATGCGATAGCCCGGGCAACGCGTAACCAGCTTTTCCTGTATTTCTTCGAGACCCTGAATTCCGTTCGAAGGTCCATTGTGTGGGGGCAACCTCGTAAAACCTATAAACCCCCCGATGATTATTCCAGCTTTCGAGAGCATGACTTGATCCTGTCGGCGATATCGAGTGGGGACGGAGAAGAGGCGGCGCAGGCCATGTTGGCTCATCTGAGGTCCGTTTACTCCCGTGTTTTGCCAGCTAGTCTTGAGGCCGATCACTAAACCAGCGCCCGACCAATTTTGGAAATGGTTGGGTTAAGCCGCCGCTGAACCTCTTGCAAATAGACGGTCACATTGGCGATGACTGAGGCAACAGCTACGTCCTTTCGGGCGTGGTACCGCATCGATCGGAACAAGGCCACAGATTGGCAAACCGATCTTTGGCAGCGAAACGTTCAGGAGGAAAGCGATGCACGATCATGTAATTCCCGCGGCGAAGGTTCACGAAATACCGGTAGAAGGCGGTGGCCGGTTTCCGGTACGTCGGGTTTATTGCATTGGTCGAAACTACGCGGCGCACGCTATAGAAATGGGCCACGACCCAAATCGTGAGCCCCCATTTTTCTTTCAAAAGAATCCTGACAATCTCGATCCATCCGGAGAATTTCCATATCCTGCTCACAGCTCAGACGTACATCATGAAGCTGAAATGTATGTGGCGCTCAAATCCGGCGGCACAAAAATTTCTGTGGAAGATGCTCTGGATCATGTCTACGGCTACGGGCTTTCACTCGACATGACCCGTCGAGATCTACAGGGCGAAATGAAGAAAATGGGTCGCCCTTGGGAAATCGGGAAGGCATTTGAGCGCTCAGCTCCATGCGGACCGGTGCACAAAGCAGAAGAAGTTGGAGCACTCGACGACGGCGCAATTCGCCTAACGGTGAACGGGGAAATTAGGCAGGAAGGCGATTTGAACCAGATGATCTGGAAAGTTCCTGAGATGATCTCATACCTGAGCGATTACTTCAAACTTGCTGCCGGAGACGTTATCCTTTCTGGAACTCCTTCTGGCGTTGGCCCCGTCAACCCAGGTGATGTGATGGTTTTGACGGTCGACAAATTGGGTAGCCTAACTGTCAAGGTTACATAGCAACCACACCGAACCCTCTCTGCGAAATAGGCCAATGCTTTTGTAAACGGATCCCGGATGCCCCACTTAGTCGCCGAATTGATCGCACCCCATTCTGGCACTGCAAACGCTATCGGTGCCCCTGGTCGATCTTGGTTGAACTACCTCGGGCTGCGTGAGCTTTGCGCAAAGGTCAAAAAAGATCTCCATCAGATCGGAGTAGGTCGCGGCGACCGAGTGGCAATTGTGTTGCCCAATGGCCCCGAAATGGCGACGGCCTTCATATCCGTTGCCCAAGTGGCGACGACGGCACCTTTGAACCCGGCATACACTTACGAAGAATACGTTTTCTACCTCAAAGACCTGAAGGCCAAGGCCCTTCTTGTAAACGAAAACGACGATGGACCTGCCGTAATAGCTGCTGGGGACCTTGGCATCGCAATCTTGAGGGCCTCTCACGACAGCTTACATTCGGCCGGTCAGTTTTCTATTTTGTCCTGTGACCCAATTGGCACGGCTGACACATCCGCGCCGGGTGAAGATGATGTCGCCCTGATACTGCACACGTCAGGAACTACGTCGCGTCCCAAAATCGTCCCTCTGACGCAGGCCAATATCTACGCATCCGCGCGAAATGTGGCTTTGTCTTTGAAACTGACCATCGACGATCGCTGTCTGAGCGTTATGCCGCTGTTTCATATCCACGGGTTGATTGCGGCTGTTGCCGCGTCTTTAGGTGCTGGATCTCAAATTAGCTGCGCCCCAGGGTTCAACGCGCTCAGCTTTTTCTCTCAAGTCGCTGAAGTCGACCCGACCTGGTACACCGCAGTTCCGACAATGCATCAAGCTATTCTCGCCCGAGCTGCACGAAACCAATCGATCATTGAGCAATCGCGATTGCGCTTTCTTCGATCTTCTTCTGCTTCGTTGCCGGGCCCGGTAATGGAAGAGTTGGTGGCAACATTTAATGCGCCCGTCATCGAAGCCTACGGCATGACTGAGGCGACACATCAAATGTGTTGCAACCCGCTTACTCCCCAAACTCAAAAACCCGGATCTGTTGGAATAGCAGCAGGTCCCGAAGTCAGAATTGCAGACGAGAACGAAAATGTTCTGATCTCTTCGAGGGACGTCGGAGAAATCGTTATCAGTGGTCCGAACGTGACGCTGGGTTACGAAAGCAACCCGCAGGCAAATGCCGAAAATTTCTTTGAAGTGGGCGGGAAAACTTGGTTTCGCACTGGTGACCAAGGGTCGTTCGACGAAGAGAACTACCTGCGACTGACCGGTCGTCTTAAGGAGCTTATCAATCGCGGCGGAGAGAAAATCAGTCCGCTCGAAGTTGATGCCATTCTATTAAGCCATCCGGACGTTGCACAGGCAGTTTGTTTCGCTGTGCCCCACGAAAAATTGGGCGAAGATATCTCTGCGGCGGTCGTGCTCGCCGAAGGTGCCTCAATCGCAAGTCAGGAAATTAGGGATTTTGTCGGTTCTCGGCTCGCTAAATTTAAAGTGCCGAGTTCAGTAGTTATACTCGAAAAGATACCGAAGGGTGCGACAGGCAAAATACAAAGAATAGGGCTGGCCGCAAAACTGGGGCTGGCGGAGGCATAGACACATGAAAATCTGTATCTTTGGTGCCGGAGCTATCGGAGGTTACATTGCCGCGAAGCTCGCGCAGACCGACGTGGACGTTAGTGTCGTCGCGCGAGGCCCCCATCTGGCTGCAATGCAAGAAAAAGGGCTGACTCTTCTTGAGAATGGGGAAAATCCAATAAACGTCCCAATACGTGCCTCAGACAATGCTTCCGATCTCGGGCCACAAGACTACGTCTTCATCACACTGAAAGCGCATTCCGTTCCAGCAGTCGTAGACTCAATGCAGCCGTTGATTGCAGACGAAACAACCATAGTAAGTGGAGTGAACGGGGTGCCCTGGTGGTATTTCCACAAACTGGGCGGCCCTTACGAGGGAACGAGGTTGGCGTCAGTCGATCCGGGTGACGTTCAGTGGGACGGTTTTGGACCAGATCGTGTCCTCGCATGTGTCGTCTATCCAGCCGCCGAGGTCATTGCTCCAGGATCAATCAAGCATATCGAAGGCAATCGTTTTTCGTTGGGCGAGCCCGATGGTTCTAAATCAGACCGCGCTGCCGAGCTTTCGGCTGCGCTATCTGCCGCGGGACTGCGTGCGCCCGTCAGACCAAGAATCCGGGATGAAATTTGGCTGAAACTGTGGGGTAACTTGTCGTTCAACCCGATTTCAGCTCTTACCCACTCAACACTTGATGTCTTGTGTGCCGACGAAGGCACACGCTCCGTGGCACGCGGAATGATGCTCGAGGCTCAGGAAGTAGGTGAAAAACTTGGGGTTAAGTTCCCGATAGATGTTGAAAAACGCCTCGACGGCGGAGCGGCTGTCGGTGCGCACAAAACCTCAATGTGGCAGGATTTGGAGTTGCGCCGACCGATGGAAATTGATGCCTTGGTCACTTCGGTGCAAGAACTGGGGAAACTTACAGGAATCTCAACGCCCATAATCGACACCGTAGCATCACTGATCAAACTGAGGGCAAAGGTCGCAGGTCTTTATTAAAGTCTTTGTGGGCCTTGCAACGAGAGCATTGCTTGAGGTGGACAACTGAGGCTGGTTCGAACGTGTCATACAGCGTCTTTGGGAGTTTTCCTGCACCTTCGATGACAGTTAGCTCCTCGTTTTGGGTTAGAAATTCTTGTCGTTTGGGTCGGAATTGAGTGACGCGATTTACCCATTTGTTGAGGCTTTAGACGCCGATTGAGTCAGGAATCAGTGACACTCCACAGTAAATGTTGAACGTCACACGAACCTGATCCAACCGTCATAGTTGGACCAGAAAAGCAGTGAACGTTCGACATCAGAAGGCGCCCCCAACGTTGGACATCAGTTGAATTTGACCTTTGCGTCATCAACTAACACGCCGCCCCCATTTCATACTCCCGCAGACAGTTTGGTTTGATCTGACTTCCCTTTCGGAAATTCAGGTCTGATTTGTAGGTCAGACAGCGAAGCTGCCTGTTCCTGCTAAACTGCCACGTGGCGAACGCGGGAGGGGGGAGGGCTGCGCCCTCACCCTGACGGCTAGGGCGTTTGGCCTGCCCAAATGCCGCTGGCCCAAAAAAAGGAAAGTGGTGGGGAAGAAAGCCCACCGCAATTTGCGATTGTATGATTGAGTCGAACTGAAAAAGTAATAGTGGCCACCAAACAGACATCAGCCGCATGCGCAGCAATGGGCCTCAGCGACAGCGGCAATGCACAGGAAGCGGACTTTAATCAAAGATGCAGTGTTATGGAGCCGTGGACAGCTGTTATGCGGACAAAGTACCAATTTGCTACGTCAAATCCAACGGCCGTTTCCCTGTCGCACGCGCACCTAAAAAATACTCACTCGGGATCAAATCATGGGTAACACCGTTCACAGCTTGGACTGAAGGCATTCTTTTGATCATTAGTCGATCTCAAGACCCGCCTTGCGAAGACTACCTAAAAGATTTTGTTCGAACGGTTCACCCAGTTGCCAGATTGACAGAATGTTGCTTGCCTCGGATGCGAAACCGGGTTGTTGTGACAGCAGCTCCTTCATCGAGGACTGGGCTTCTTTCTGGCGGTCCAATTTTGCATTCAGAGCTGCACTCCAAAGATGCGTCCAAAAGAAGTTCGGCATGTCGATCCGGTCCAAAACCGTTAATGCCTGCTGATAATAGCCTTGGTCGAATTCATAAAACACGCGCGGGAAATGGTACCAATGCGGATGTACCGGGTTCAAAGCGATGGCCCTATCCACGATGGCCAGACCTTTGCCCCATTCGCCGCTGAAGGCGAGCCTCATGCCGAAATGTGCTAGAACAGCGCTGTCATTTGGACTCAGACCAACTGCGATCTCCCCGGCCTTGCGAAACCCATCAATGTCTCCGCGAACAAAGCGCATGTTGGCCATCATCAAATGTCCGACCGCAAGGTTCGGATCAATCTCGACTGCACGGCGCGCTGCATCAGAGGCGTTAGTGATCACCTCCTGGCGGTCACCGCCAAGACCAAAGCGGATTTGCTGAAGGTAAAGGTTGGACAGCACCGCCCATGCCTCGGCGTAATCCGGGCTTTGTTCCAAAGATCTTTGAATGCAGTCCAAGATTGCCGGATGGCGGTCTAGGTCGATTTTGATCTGGTAGCTGTAGTAGCTCAGCACGCAATCATACGCATCGCGGTTGTTCGGCGGCGTTCGGGTGGCGATTTTCATCGCACCCTGTGTCAGAACGCCGTATTTCCCAGCAAGTTTTCCGATCACATCCCGGATGATCTTGTCCTGTGCAGCATAGATTTCACTGGGGGCGCTTCCCATAGTATAGTCGTTCACCCAAATGTACCTGTTGCTTTTGAGGTCGATGAGGCGGGCTGACAACAAAATAGTATCGCCCTTGTCCAGAACACTTCCCTCCATTGCAAAATCCGCATTGAACTCTGCCCTCAGGCTCTGCAGATCAGCGCCCCTCTGGGTCAGTCTCTGGCCACTGCCCAAAGGTAGAACCCAAATGTCACGGAATCGCGCCAACTCGCTGGTCAACTGCTGGGTCAGGCCATCGGAAAAATAACCCGGCCCGTCTCCTAACGTGTCAAACGGAAGCACAGCCACAACAGGGCCTTGCGGAAGTGTTTCTTCTGAGATTGAGGAGCGTGCTGTCCAAGGGCCACCAAAAACAATCCAGATCAAGGTGCACAATGCCGCCAACCCGACAACACCAAGACCGAAATAGGGAAAACGCCAGGGGCTACGGTCTTCCAGTGGCGAGACCAGGGGTGAGGAATTTGGTGGCTCAGGCGGCGTAACACGCTCGAAACGAGGGGCGTACCCGCCCTTGGGTATGGTCAGACGAACCGGATCTTCCCGGCCCGGTCCTGCATAGTAGCCATCAATGTCCTGTCGCAGGCGCCGGGCCTCAAGCCGGACAATCGGGTCAACTTGCTGATCAAAGGTCTCATCCCTGTCAAAAACAGACATAGCGATGGAAACACCTTTGATCTGATCAGCGCGACCGGCCAGATACTCTTCGACGATGTAGGATAGAAAAGCGCGGCGCTGGGGTGTTGCTGCAAAATCGGGATGGGTCAAAAGGCGGTGCAACTGCGCCCGAATGTTACTTTCCGACAAGTCCAACCGAAGATCCTCAATCCCGAAAAAGTCCAAAGAAAACAAATAATCAACACACGACTCAGGGTGTAATACAGGGGATCAACGGCAGGTAGCAACATGTTCGCACTTCCCTGCTGCAGTTCTTTCGCTAACAGGGGCGAGCACTTTGCCATGCAGGCAAGTGCCGGAGCGTCGGGGAAGCGGCCTTTGTGTTCGAAAAGACGCCGCTCTACGCGAACGTCCAGGTTTTCCCTCGTGATTTGGTTTTGTTGCTGCTTCCTTGCCGCTTTCGATAATTGAATTCTTTTCGACAGGAGCTGTCTGATCATGGCACGCCGACAAAAACTACTTCTCACCACCGCACTATTGATGCTGACCGCCGGTGCAGGGGCTGCGCAGGAACATTTTGATCCCAAGGGCAAGATGCCTTCAGAATTCACTGTCGAGTTTCAGGAGCAGATGCGTGGCTCTTTGCCGTTCGAAGATCAGCGCGATTTTGAAGAAAGCCGCAAGGGTCTGATCGCGGTTCCCGACTATCGCCAGATCAAAACCGAAGACGGCACCGTCGCCTGGGATATCGGCAGCTATGATTTCCTGCTGGAAGAGGGTCAGGAGTTCGACTCGATCCACCCGTCGCTGCAGCGTCAGGCGATCCTGAACATGAACTATGGTCTGTTCGAGATTCTGGACGGCAAAATCTATCAGGTCCGCGGTTTCGACCTGTCGAACATCTCGTTCATCCGGGGCGATACCGGCTGGATCATCTTTGATCCGCTGGCTTCGAAAGAAACTGCCGCTGCCGCGTTGAAGCTGTTGAACGACACGGTAGGCGAACTGCCGGTCAAGGCGGTGGTCTATTCGCACTCGCATGCTGACCACTACGGTGGTGTCCGCGGTGTCATCACCGACGAAGACGTCGCAAACGGCGTCGAGGTCATCGCGCCCGAAGGCTTCATGGAACACGCCGTGTCCGAGAACGTCTATGCCGGCAACGTGATGAACCGCCGTCTGTTCTTCCAATATGGTGTACTGCTGCCGCGCAACCCCTACGGTCACGTGGATCAGTCGATCGGCAAGAACATCTCGGCCGGGACCACCGGCCTGATCGAGCCGACTCGCTATGTCTCGGACGATTATGAAGACATCACCATTGATGGTGTCCGCATGATCTTCCAGAACACCCCCGGCACCGAAGCCCCAGCCGAGATGAATACCTACTTCCCCGATCTCAAGGCCTTCTGGGCGGCGGAAAACATCACTGGCACGATCCACAATATCTACACCCTGCGCGGCGCATTGGTCCGCGATGCGCTTAGCTGGTCCAAGCATATCAACGATGCGCTGTATGAATTCGGGCAAGATGCCGATTTGATGTTCGCCTCACATTCCTGGCCCCGCTTCGGCAATGACCGCATTCAAGAGGTCATGCGTGCACAACGCGACACTTACGCCAACCTCAACAACGGCGTGCTGAACCTGGCCAACAAAGGTGTGACCATCAATGAGGTCCACAATGTCTATGAGGTTCCAGAAAGCTTGCAGCAGCAATGGGCCGCGCGCAGCTATCATGGCTCGGTCGAGCACAACAGCCGTGCGGTCATCAACCGCTATCTTGGGTATTGGGATGCCAATCCAACAACTCTGACCCCCCTGTCCCCAAAGGATAGCGCGCCGCTTTTCGTCGAGATGATGGGTGGTGCCGAACCGATCCTGGCCAAAGGACAGGCGTTGTTTGACGCAGGCCAATACCTGCATGCTACTGAGATTCTGAACAAATTGGTCTATGCTGAACCGGACAACCAGAAAGGCAAGGATTTGCTGGCGGATGCGTTCGAACAGATCGGGTACCAGAAAGAAAGCCCCTCGGTCCGCAACTCTTTCCTGGGTGCCGCCTATGAACTGCGCAATGGCATCCCGGAAGGTGCCACCATCGAAACCACCGGTCCCGATACCATCCGGGCGATGGAAACGTCGATGTGGCTGGATTTCATTGCCATTCGCGTTGACAGTGCAAAAGCGGCGGATATGGAGTTTGTCATCAACCTGTCCATTCCTGATCGGGATGAAGAAATCGTGGTCGAGTTGAGCAATGCTACACTGACCCACATCGTCAACCAGACAGCCCCGAACGCTGATCTGTCGATCAGTCTGGATCGTGCTGAACTGGAAAAGGTCATGACGGGTGAACGCAAGCTGGTCGATATGCTGGCCGATGGCACCGCTCAGTCCGATGGCAACCCCGATGTCGTGGCACAGTTGGCCTCGACACTGGACCAGTTTGTTCTTGGATTTGAGCTGATGCCCGGCACCGGGGCCAAGGATCTCACGCTCAAAGCCAATGATTTCGCCCAACCACCGTTGGCAAATTCGAACGGGGGTTAATCTCCGCAACCATCTCAGCGGACTACCCCAGATCGACTGAAGTTTGTGGCATCAAGAGAAATCTGAGCACGAGTTCGAAGGGGATCTGGGATGCTTATCTCTGGAAACGGTCGCATTGTTTTAGCAATGCGACCGTTCGCTGTCGGTGCAGCATCGGTCAAAATGGGTTCTAAGTCGCCATCCGATCATTTCACTCAAACAATTGACGGGCACTTAGGGACTAAAGTCGGCAAAGTGCTAGTACGCGGCCTAATGCACCCGCAGTAGCCAACTTACGCAGCGACGGCAAAACAGGGCTCAAAGGTCTTGTTCAAGCTCACCGCAGAGAATGGCGGCAGCGAGCCCATGTGCTGAATGCTGCAATTAGTGCAAACGACAGTTCTGCGCTCTGAGTAATCTCTACAAAGCTTGGACAGAGTCCGTGCTGCGGGGGGTTGTACTGATTACGACGAGCAGCAGGTGGGATGCTCAGAGTTACAGGATGCCGTTTTGCTGCCAAAACCTGCTCTTCGATGTCTTGCTTGGGACAACCATATCGGCTCAACCATTCAACGCTTGGTTTCCGGGACCCCCAGTCTGCGCAAGTCATCCAGCCATCGGTTGAGGTATTCGTCGCTCTCGAACGGCGCATTCCTTGCCTCTTCGATACTGTAATCGGGGTTGTCTGCCAAAAATTGGTTGATCAACGTCTTTGCTTCTTCTTCTCGACCCAACCGTAAGAGTATCGGCGCAAGCGTGCGTCTTAGGCGATCCGGAACCCCGTTCATCTTTTCAATCGAAGCGAGAGCACCTGCGTAATCTTCCGCAAAATACTGTGCCCATCCCAGATTCCACAGATACCAATCCGGATGATGCGGGTTGAGGCGAATCGCCGACCGCATTCGTTCAACGGCTTCTTTGGCACGTCCACTATAGACCAGAGGGTCAGTTGAATTGACGAGCGTGCCCGCAGAATTCGGATTTAGCGAGATAGCCTTGTTATACAGCGTTACTGCCCGGTCGAGATCGCCGCTATACATCGTCACATAAGCCAGAACGGCGTAGCCGGCAAAATCGAGTGGTTCCAGATCAATCGCCTTTCTGGCCATTTCAAAGGCAAGATCGAGCGATTCTTCGCGTGAAAGGTCTTCGCTCCAGCCAAAGCGGTACCCAAAGGAATGCGCCCACGCGAGTTCAGCATATGCGCCCGCGAAGTTTGGATCGAGCGCAATCGCCTGCTCACTCAGTCGCTGCGCTTGAATATTGTCCCTCTTGTTGAATTTGAGCGAGTGCTCCTGAGCACGTGTGGAGAGTTCATAGGCCCCGAGGTTTTCAGTGGGCTGGTGTTTTAGTCTGTCATACTCGGCGAGATTAATACTCGTGCTCAACGTCGAGGCCACTGTGCGCGTAATCTCATCCTGAACGTCAAATATGTCTTGCAGATCACGGTCGTATTGTTCAGCCCAGAGATGCTTGCCGGTAGTGGCATCGATTAATTGCGCATTTGCGCGCAAACGTTCGCCTGCGATCTGAACGCTGCCGTCAACGATGTATCGCACGCCGAGTTCCTGCGCGATCTGCTGCACCTCTATGGGTTCATCTTTGTACAAAAAGGATGAGTTGCGTGCGATGACAAAAAAGTCGGAGAACCGGGACAGCGCCGTCAGGATGTTTTCACTCAGACCATCGCTCAAGTAATCTTGGCTGGGATCGTTGTTCAAATTGTCGAAAGCCATGACCGCGATGGACGGCTTGCCAGACGCAGGTAGATATTGGTCACCATTGGCGGACGATGTCCGAGCAGGGCTCCAGGGCTGCCACCATGCCGCCAGGCCCAAGACCAAGGCGGACACGACGCCGACGGCAACTGCCAACCAACGTTGTGCAGGCTTTGCTGCGCTCCGCACAATGGGCGATACCAAAGCCGTGGCCTTTTCATCGAGCGTCAAACTGAATACATGCAATGGGTCCGCGATGTTCTTGACCTGATGCATTCCCATATCTTCGATGCTGAGGTCGAGTTTGTCCTTAACCTGATCGAAGACATTGACCGACATGCAGATGCCGGCGGGTTTGGCCAGGCTTTCCAATCGAGCGGCTATGTTGACGCCATCGCCTTGAATGTCATCCTGATCAACCACGATGTCGCCGACATTGAGCCCTATCCGATATCGAACTTGAGCATCCTGCGGTACGCTCTCATTTTCGGTCCCGACGTAGTGCTGCATTTCGACGGCACAACGAACGGCCTCGACAGCGCTGGCAAATTCGATCAGCAGCCCGTCACCCATCAATTTTACAATGCGCCCGTTCCGCGCCGATACAATTGGCTCGAAAAGACGTTCGCGATGCGTTTTGACTATCTCCAGAGTGCCGGCTTCATCATTGCGGATAAGGCGGCTGTAGCCAACGACGTCGGCAGCAAGTATCGCGGCGAGGCGGCGTTCCAAGTTCCTACCTCCAAGTTTTTAGATCAGGTTAGGCAGAAAGCTGAGACTAATCCAGAACCTTTGAGACCGTTGATACGTTCCTCTGACGCTCAGTTGACAGAGCCACGACTGACAACAGCCATTCCGCTTCGGGGCGGGGGCTGGCCATGATACTTCAAAAATGAAAGGCGACTTTGTCCGCATTATTCGTTTTCATCACCTGAGGAACATGGTCTGCAATCGACCGAAAGCTGCCGAATGCATCCGCAGCGCCTACGCTAGGCGGCAATGGCGGCTCAGGGCTCTTACTTTCAGTTGAGGCACGTCGCAGAGAATGACCGCTCCGAGCCCGAAGCGGTCGTCCGTACGGATGAAGGCCGCCTAATGTTGTCGTCATAGGAACCGTCGGACATTTGTGTTGAACGACGTTGGCTTATTAATGATCTCAGCCCTCGGGAGTATACCAAATTGGCGAAGTGTAAGCACGTTCCTGTGTTGACGTTGGCACCTCGGGCGGTAGTTCATCCCCGAACCGAACCGCGTCGTAAATTGTCCATCTCGGGGTAGGAATTTCCAAAACACGAGCATAGTAGAAAGCCCGCACTGAAGGATCGAACTCAGGGTCCGTCCAAACAGTGATCAGCTCTGGAGACCCTATGGAATTGGTAAACGTGCCCGTTGTAACATCCACGGTGTTCCCCACCGCTGGCAGGTTGCCGTCCGCATCAAGTTCTCGGTCTCCCGACCAAGCCACGTCATAGACCCGCTCTTCAGTTTCGCCGCTGGAATTTAGCCAACCTTTCACAATCTGAACACGGTCGAGATTGCCGGAGAACGGATCTTTCAGCGCAGCAACCAAGAAGGTTGGGGCGTCCGCGCCTTCTGTCGCGTCTGCGAGGTCCCCACCCATCGGAACGCCTTTTTCATATCCTATTTCTGCGGGCAAACGAGACCTTGCATCAGCTTCCGTAAAATCCCAGCCACCAAAGAAACGAACCGCGATACGACTACCGGTTGTCCCGTAAACTTCTTTCCGTTCCATGGCGTCGAATATGGCTT
Source organism: Ruegeria sp. CDSA021 (assembly GCF_059612325.1). Lineage (NCBI taxonomy): Bacteria > Pseudomonadati > Pseudomonadota > Alphaproteobacteria > Rhodobacterales > Roseobacteraceae > Ruegeria > Ruegeria sp. CDSA021. The sequence goes on along the minus strand of NZ_JBXWQJ010000018.1, from coordinate 31,930 downwards.
CGCGTGTGTTGTCCTGAGCCCAGACCGCTGCATAGCCAGAGGCTGCCATCTCCCATCCAAGAATTCTTGTCGCTTCAAACTCACCAACAACATGCTGCCAACGACCCGGCTCTGGTTCGACCCCAGAGTGTTTGCCAAAAAAATTGTCTTCTTCCGCCGTTGCCAAAGCCGTATGGCTATCGGTCGATCCCACTACTCCGAATTTGTATGGATTAGTGCCGAGCTGAGCCTCTAGCTTCAGGCCGTTCTTCAATGCCTCACGGGCATATTCATATTGGAGCATCCAGTCTTCTTTGGGAGTTGGGCCAAGGTTGGATTTATCCCAAGTTTCATAGTCTGCGAACTCATCGTTTGGGCTTAGAAACGGATGCGCTTCTCCATCACCCTTGATCTGGGTGATCTCATACATTGGTTCCCACTTTGCACGTCGTTCTGCGTAGTCTTCGGTCAATGGCTCACCCGTTTCCGGATTTGTCTCGACTGGGAACATTAGACCGTTGGAGACATTGCCGTTGTGGGCAAGTGCCAGCACACGCCCGCCAGTCTCTTGTTCATATGTTTCTAACCAGTCCCATAACCGTTCCGGATTAAAGGTCTCTGCGGTTGTGAAAGGTAGCATTTGCCGCGCGCGAATGGCATCATCTCGGTAGATCACGTTGCGGTGGAGGTTGTTCCCAGCTTCAGTGGATGTCCACTCGTATCCGATGAACGCAGTGAAGGTCCCAGGGTCGTTGTGGTGATCCGCAGTTTGCGTGAAATTGTCCCAGACGGATTGTACAAATCTTCGATCTGAAACTGCCTCGGGAAGTGCATCTCCTGTAATACCCGCGAAAGTTTCAATGACTTCCATTGTTGCGCCTAGAGCGACGTCTCCACCGGCGTTAAGTCGTTCGCTCCAGTCTCGAAGCGTTGGGTCCCGCATCAATGTTGAGTTTCCGGCGATGATTTCATTCATAGCGCCCATGGCATCAGAGTGATCGGCAACGACAAGCCAATCGAGCGGGCGCGATAACTGCACGCGCAGGCCGTGCGATGTCGTGACTTCCTCACCGCGTGCAAATCTATAGGCATCGTCCGGGCTCAGAATGACTCCAAATCCGCGCGCGTCGAGTGAATTTGACGTGTGAATGTGGGTGTCACCCCACAGAGGACGCGTAGGAAAATCACGCCCAGCGTACGGTGAGAAATCAGCCGGTGCAGGTTCGCGCATATCATCAACCGATATAGTCATCTCCCCAACTTGCCCACCTTGTGCAGCCTCTTGAGCATTTGAAGAGCTTGCTATGAACGTGGCAGAAACAATCGCTGTCGATGTCAGAAAAAACTTCATTGGAACCTCCCAGCAGAGCTGAATGCCGGCCTATGGCAACATCTGACGCGGCTGTTCGTCAAGTAAAACAACGGTTTTCTAATTTGGGCACCAGCGATCCTGAGAAAGGTTCATTTATTTCTGAACCTCGGGTTCGCCCATAGCGTTGACGCTCAGCCACCTTGCTTCAGGTGCCGCAGTGAGTAGCCTTTCTTGACGATGGGTGCTCTTGTTCGTCAGTCTTATGCCAGTGATCTTGATTGGAGGCGTTGTCATGAAGTGGTTTTCACGAACATTCCTACTGTCCTTTTTTCTTCTATTTGCCACAGTTGCCTCAGCCCAAGACAAACCCAATATCGTATTCATATTTCTGGATAACTTTGGTTGGGGTGAACCAGGATTCAACGGTGGTGGCATAATCCGCGGTACAGCGACTCCCGAAATGGATGCCCTGGCTGCAGAAGGATTAAGGCTCACGAACTTTAATGTGGAAAGTCAGTGCACTCCCTCTCGAGCTGCGACTATGACTGGGCGTTACGGCATCCGGAGCGGCAACCATACAGTCCCACTGGGCGGCGGCGTCTACGGTCTGACTCAATGGGAAATCACTATGGCCGAGATGCTAAAGGATGCGGGATACAACACGGCCATGTACGGAAAATGGCACCTCGGCTGGTCTGCAGGGCGCTATCCAACGAATCAAGGATTCGACGAGTTTTACGGCGTCGAAACCACTGACGTTACAGTCTGGCGAACGCTTCCGGGATTTGCTGAAGCCGAGATGGAAGAGCCCGTCGTCAAGCAAGGTGTGTCAGGCGAGCCAGCATCCATAGTGCGGGACTATGACTTGGACTATCGCGGTGAGATAGATGGTGACCTGACAAAAAAGGCTATCGAATTCATCGAAGCGAAGAGCGCGGCCGACGCACCCTTTTTCATTTATCTTGCTTATACACAGACCCACTATCCAAACATCGCGTCCGAGGAATTCGATGGTGCCACTGGAAACGGTGTTTGGGCCGACATTCTACTTCAGACTGACACCTACATCGGGCGCATCGTTGATGCGTTGGAGACCGCGGGTGTTTCGGATGATACCGTGGTGATCTTTACTGCCGACAACGGCCCCGAAGCTCTGCCAGTTGGAAACGCGAACGTCTCTCCAGTACCTGCGGTTCATGGCACCGCAGGGCCTTGGCGTGGCACTCTCTTCACTAGCCTCGAGGGAAGTATGCGCGTACCTTTTGCGATCAAATGGCCTGGGAAAATCCCTGCCGGTTCTGCGAGTAACGATGTTGTCCACTCGATGGACCTCTTTCCGACATTCGCGGCGTTTGCAGGCGGCAAGGTGCCAAGAGACCGGGCCTTTGATGGCATTGACCAATCCGAATTCTTTCTCGGTGTCCAGCCAAATTCAAATCGAGATGGCGTGATCGTTTACATGGGTGAACAGATTTTCGGCGTTAAATGGAAGGATTGGAAAGTCCTGTTCAAAGAGAATACGACAGCTTTTGGTGTGACAAATTCTTTTGACACACCAAGGGTCTACAATCTTCTGAATGATCCGCACGAGCGCGAAAGCGTACTCTTCCCTCACACATGGGCGGTCGAAAAGGCGCTACCGCAGTTGCAGGAGCACATCGCAACGTTCAAGGAGCACCCTCCGATCCCGCCGGGAACGCCAGACCCCTATGAACCACCCAATGACTGAGCGGCAGTTTTGTCTCGCGTTCCAGGCATTTCACTAAGCCGAGCTGAAGGTCCGTTTCGGGTCTAACAGACGAACTCTCGATCAGTGATCTCATAAAACCTCTGACCTTGGTGCGCGCGGATTCCGCGCGGCTTTCCGAGCCATCTACGCGGGGTTTCTGAAGACCAATATGGAGGCTTTTGTCCCGTAGAACGCGTTCCAGCTTCTCGAGTGGTTGGTGCTTCCGATTGGGACCTGCGCAAAACACGGCGTTCCGCTGCTCCAGCTTCCCAACGCGTCATATGTACATCGCACCTATGATGTGGTTGAACAAGTAACGCGTCACCAAGATCTGATCTTTAAAGCCGCTCAAGACGCAACATCGCTTGGGCGATCCTCGTTTGAAACCTACCTGAGCCGCCGTATCGAGTTTGGGGTCGCCGGTGACTGGTTGGACTCGCTGGAGCTAACGCATCTTCATCAAGCCGCTCTGACATTAGGTATGGCGATTGCCATGGATCGCGGCGTCGGCCGCTCGGATTTGGACTTCGAACAAGAGCGTACTTCCATGTCGGCTGGGTTCGAGGTTCTAAGGAGTGGGCCGGAAGCCCTGAAATCTGAGTTGGAGCGTGCCAGACGCCGGTCTTCCTCCAAGCGGTCCTATTTCACGACAGATATGGGCGAATTCTACACCTGGCTTAAGGAAACTGAAGAGGACCCGGCGACAGCAGTCCTCAGGGCCTGTGTGCAGGATTTTGTGAGTGAAAACTATCCGCTGCAGACAGGTGCGAAAGTTCTGGGTACGGAAATCTCAGCACCCAAACTCATCACGCTTGAACGCGCGCGGGAGCTACATGGCGTCGGCGAGGTTCGGGTGCGAGGCATTCTCGCCCATCTTCGTGGTCAAAACGCGAGCGACCTTTCAAATATGAAAGATGTCAGCCATGAGGATCTGGATGCCGTGCTCGACTTCTGGTCTGGATTGCAGAATACCAAATCCACCGCGGTCCAGCTGAATATCCATCCGGTCCAGGTGAAGGCGCTGATCCGACAGAATGTTCTGGAATCCTATCGTTTTGGAACGTCTCTGCGCTATGTGCCAACATCTTCTGTACAGGACTTGCTGACCCGGCTTGAAGGTCTGCGCATTGCCTCTCGGGCACGTCATAGGTTGCCCCTCTCGGAGTACAGCCGACAGAGCAAGGTGGCCCTGGCTCGCGTTGTCGCCGATTGGGCAGCAGGCCGACTGTCCGGCGTTTGGAGAGATCCGGACGTGGACGGGTTGGCTGGAATTCTTATCGACTACACTGAGACCTTGGAAAAATCGGAGCGCGTGCTTTCCGGCGATCTGTCTCTGATGGATGCGGCGGCGCGCTTGAGAATTAGCGTTGGGTCAATCCGGTTTTTGCGAGATGGTGGATATCTGAAGCAGATAAAAGCGCGAAACCCGGACACGCAGCATTACCGTTTCTACATCACTGAAGAGAGTATTCAGGCTTTTGAAAAAAACTATGTAAAGTTGGGCCAAATGGCGCGGCAGTTTGAGATAGCAGCGGTCCATTTGGGTCCAGCACTGGATCGAAGAGAAGTTGAGACAATCCCCTGCGAGGCTGGGTTTGTTCGTGCCTACCCGAACGAGACACGAGATGTGGTTCGGGAACTGGCAAACAGAGTAACGAGTTAATCTGATCTGTTGGTCTCAGCGGGTATTTGAACCAGTTCGCGCGGCGGAGTTGGCCAGATGCTCTACCGCGCATGCTCACCAATAATAGTGTGGTTTGGGACAGGATAATGCTGCCTCCGATGGTCACAGTTCCGCGGTTGCTTCCCTAGGTCCTGTTGACAAAACCAATGGTGTGCCGTCCCAGATGGCTGTCTTGATGCTGCGAGAAACCAAATGAACCGTCTAACTATCGCGTCCAGCGTTTCGCCTGGGATCGAACAGGTCATCCAATCTAAGCTTACCGCTTTAGAAGCGGATCATGATGTCCGAGTGCTGTTCGCCATTGAAAGCGGCAGTCGTGCATGGGGTTTCCCGTCTCCCGACAGTGATTACGATGTACGCTTCATCTACGTACATCGGCCAGACTGGTATCTGAGCATTGAACCCGGTCGTGATGTCATCGAACTGCCCATTGAAGGCGATTGGGACATAAACGGTTGGGATATTCGTAAAGCACTTGGTTTGTTGATCAAACCTAACCCTGTGATGTTGGAGTGGTTATCCAGCCCTATCAGGTACAGATGGAATGACGCGGTCTGTGAACGGCTGATTGCCTTCGCAGCCAAGACGACCTACGGCGAATCCTGTCTGCGCCACTATCGCAACCTGGCGCAGAAACAGTGGGACAAGTATGTTGGTGAGAGCCAGGAGGTGAGCTTCAAGGCGTATTTCCACTTACTAAGACCTGCCTTGGCGATCTCTTGGATCAGGAAGATACCAGACACGCCACCGCCGATGAACCTGCATGATCTTGTTAAAGATCAGGACCTGTCTCCCGACCTATTGGGGTATATTGACAGACTTTTGGTGCTGAAAAGCAAAACCAAGGAAATGGGCCGTGGACAGCGCATAGCGATCAAAGATGATTTCATACACGATCAAATGGCGTGGGCAGCCGTGGTAAAAAAGAACGAAGATCGCCACGACCTCAGGGCCGAGGGTAATAGCTTGCTACGGCACATCGTTAAGGAAAATGCCACGGCCGGAAATGCCATTAACGAAGGTATGTGTCAGCAGATCGGGCGTTCAACGAGAGACCGGTGCAGATAACACCCGAACTGCGATGTGCAGGGGCTTTTATCTAAGGCCTTCCCTCCGAGAACCCAAAACCTGACACTTATGCGGGGCGCGGCGAATGTCTCATTGGAGCCCAAACTACCACATGCAGTAGTGTGGACAAATGTCCGCTTTGGTTTTGTTGGAGGAGTTGCGTTATGGAACGCCCAATGCAATTGCACACGATACCAACGAAAGCCTGTTTTGGACGTGGAGCGTCTTACTACTTTGGTGTCAGTCAGATTATTCAAAAGCGTTCGCTTACCCCGACGCAAGTGACCAATTAAACGATTTGACGTGTTTAATCAGCGCCTGAACAGGGGGCAGGTCTTCGCGTCCAGCGGGGATCGTCAAATAAACCGATCTGAGTAGATTCTGATCTCGCAAGGCCACTGATTTCAGGCCCGCTGAACTGGCAGAACTTTCTGGCATGATCGAGACACCGTGATCTTGCGCAAGCAATGATTTTATCCAATCTTCCCGCTCGCTGCTGGCCACGACATTCAGGTTCACATCGTTCTTTTCTACCATTGACAAGATCATATCCCGAAACTCGCATCGCAACCTGTCTATATAGGGAAACTCGGCGATCATCTTCAGAGGGATCGACTCGCGTTGAGCCAACCGGTTTTGCAATCCGCAGGACATCACCATGCGTTCCTGAAACAATTCATGGGTGCGCATTCGTGGAACAGCTTCGACAGGGCTGCCAATGATTGCGACATCAACCTTGCCATTCAATAGCGCCTCTTGAATCGTTGCAGCGGTGAAATCCAGCAGCTCAATCGACAGCGTCGGGTTGTCTTGCTGGAACTGCGCCAGACAACGGCCTACCTTGCCCGGGTCTATGGTGCACATGATCGCAATACGGATACATGCGGTTTCGGTCTTCGCAATCCGTGATGCAAGCTGTGCAGCGCGACTTGCTGCATCCTCCACCTCCTGAAGAGAGGTACGCATGCGTTCACCCAGGTGGGTCAAATGCGTCAAACGCCCTTCTCTTCGGATCAGAGATCCGCCAAATTCCGATTCAAGCTGCTGGATTGCTTTACTCAATGCAGGTTGCGAGATCTTCAATTCTCTCGCAGCTTGAGAAAAATTGAGTGTGCGTGCGACGGTAAGAAAATATCGAATGCGACGAAGTTCCATAGGGTCTTGTACCTCAGCGGGGCAGGTGGGCCAGTTATACATACCATAACTAAAATATATGATTGGAGGCACTAGGTTTGAGGTCAGCCACAAGGAGACCTCTCGATGAAGCTACCACATTACGCTGCTGCCACAGGAATTGTCGCTTTTGTTTTGGCGGGTGCAGTTCTGGCTCAATCCTCAGCAGAAAATATTGCCGAAGCGACCTTTAATGACGACGGGTCAGTCAATGTTCCCACTGATTACCGTCGCTGGGTTTTCATCGGTTCGCCACTGACCCCCAATGCCCTGAATGACGGCGAGGCTCCTTTTCCAGAGTTTCACAATGTCTATGTCGAACCTTCGGCCTATGACTACTTTGCGGAAACCGGTGAATGGGCAAATGGTACGCAGATTGCCAAAGAATTGGTGATGATCCGCGAAGGCGACAATTGCACCGAAGAAGATGGCGCTTGTTTCGAAGTGTCCGGCAACGGGTACTTTCAGGGCGAATTCGTCGGTCTTGAACTGACGGTCAAAGATACGGAACGGTTCAGTGGTGAACCGGGCGGCTGGGTCTATTACAGTTTTGGGCACGAAGGCGAACCCTATGCTGAAACAGCACAGGCCTTCCCAGCAGAATCCTGCAACGCCTGTCATGAATCCAACGCAGATACCGATTTCGTGTTTATCCAGTTCTATCCTGTGCTTCGTGCCGTTCAGGGAAATTGAGACGTGAAACGTCTATTGGGTTGCCTCGCTCTGATTAGCCCAATCGGAGCGCTCCCCGGGTCGGCACAGGAGTTTTCTGTGTCGACCCAAGGGGTCGTTGGATCAAATGGAAGCATCCACATGCCCAAGGGCGAGTTTCGCACCAATTGGCCAATGCTGGGTAGCTGGACCATTCTGGACGAAGGCGAAGCCACTGGACAGCACGTTGTCTATACGCAACGGGGCGTGATCGAACATTATCTGGACCATGGGTCGTTCCCCGACGGTGCAGTTCTGATCAAGGAGCTGTTAGAAAGCAAAACCGACGAGTACACCACCGGAACTGCAGCCTATGCGATCGAGGTTACGGGCTGGTTTGTCATGGTGAAAGACGAACACGACCGGTTTGACGGAAATGGCCTCTGGGGCAGCGGCTGGGGTTGGGCTTATTTCGACGTGGCTGATCGTGAAACAACGACGACCGAAGATTACAATATCGAATGTAAGACCTGCCATGTACCCGCCCGAGAAACTGGCTGGGTCTATACCGAAGCTTATCCGGTGCTGAACACAAACTGAGACGACCAAACCGGCTGGGCAACCTAACCCCCACCACTCACCCTGACGCAGCGGGGCGGATTAGCTAAAACGATCCGTTCCCGTTGCAGTTGGGAGGGAGCGAGTTGTCCATGGTTCTAACCTGTAGGATCGTTCGTGCACTTGCGCGGTCAACTGGAGTATTTGAATGAAGCGTTTCTCAAACCTGCGACGCCCTCCGAACCTAGGAGCGCAGATACCGGCGGACTATATTGCTCAGCTCGATACAGCGATTGCCAGGCTGCATGATGAAGGACGCTACCGGACCTTCATCGACATCGAACGCCGGAACGGTCATTTTCCGCATGCGGTTCGAACCCGCCCGGACGGTTCGCAGCAGAATGTTACCGTGTGGTGTGGCAATGACTATCTGGGTATGGGCCAGCATCCGGTTGTTCTGAAGGCCATGCACGAAGCTGTTGACGCCGCAGGCGCAGGCTCGGGCGGTACGCGCAACATCTCTGGCACCACGGTCTACCACAAAAGGCTTGAGGCCGAGCTGGCTGATCTGCACGGCAAAGAAGCCGCGCTGCTGTTCACCAGCGCGTATATCGCCAATGATGCGACGCTCAGCACGCTGCCCAAACTGTTTCCTGGCCTGATTATCTATTCCGACGCGCTGAACCATGCCTCGATGATCGAAGGTGTGCGCCGCAACGGCGGCGCCAAACGCATCTTCCGTCACAATGATGTGGCACATCTGCGCGAATTGCTTGAGGCGGATGATCCCAAAGCCCCCAAGTTGATCGCTTTCGAGTCGGTCTATTCGATGGACGGCGATTTTGGCCCGATCGAAGAGATCTGCGATCTGGCCGATGAATTTGGTGCACTGACTTATATCGACGAGGTTCATGCAGTTGGCATGTACGGCCCGCGCGGTGGCGGCGTATCCCAGCGTGATCGTCTGGCGCATCGTATCGACATCATCAACGGCACGCTTGCCAAGGCTTTTGGCGTGATGGGGGGTTATATCGCGGCCAGCGAGAAAATGTGTGACACCGTGCGGTCATATGCGCCGGGTTTCATTTTCACCACCTCATTGCCGCCAGCGGTTGCGGCGGGGGCTGAGGCCTCGGTTGCCTATCTGAAAACGGCATCTGAGCTGCATGAGCAGCATCAGACCCGGGCGAAAATTCTGAAGCTGCGCCTGAAAGGGATGGGCCTGCCGCTGATCGACCATGGAAGCCATATCGTGCCCGTGATCGTCGGCAACCCGGTTCACACCAAGAAACTGAGTGATATGCTGCTGGACGATTATGGCATCTATGTGCAGCCGATCAATTTTCCGACCGTCCCGCGCGGGACCGAGCGTTTGCGGCTTACCCCATCCCCGGTGCATGGATCAGCAGAAATTGATCACCTTGTGAATGGATTAATCACGCTTTGGCCCAATGTGAATTGAATCGCACTGAGCGGGCCGGTTGACGCGCCTGCCCTTCCACCCTTTGCCCAGAACCAATTCCGGAGCTAACTTCTGATGTCACAACTATCGAATGTGATCCTAACATTATTGCAAGTCCTCTCTTTTGCTTTCGTCTTTGCCGTTGGACTCGCCGTGCTGTGGGTCGTGGTGATCTATTTCCGCGACAAGACTCAAACCGACAGCACCCTGCGGCGGAACTATCCAGTGGTGGCGCGGTTTCGGTATTTCTTTGAACATATGGGCGAATTCTTTCGGCAGTATTTCTTTGCGCAAGACCGCGAAGAGATGCCATTCAACCGGGCCGAACGGTCATGGGTTTACCGGGCGGCAAAGGATATAGACTCGACCGTCGCTTTTGGGTCGACCCGCGATTTGCGCCCAAATGGGACGGTGTATTTTGTGAACTGCCCGTTTCCGACATTGGAGCAGGACGCAATGGACCCTTCTGCTGTAACCATCGGACCTTATACGAAAAAACCCTATACGACGGATTCAGTCTTTAACATTTCAGGGATGAGCTATGGCGCAATCTCGGTGCCTGCTGTGCGTGCATTGTCATCCGGTGCAAAAGAGGCCGGTATTTGGATCAATACCGGGGAAGGCGGTTTGTCGCCCTATCATCTGGAAAGCGGCGCAGACATCGTTTTCCAGATCGGCACGGGCAAATTTGGTGTGCGTAAACCTGAAGGCGGTTTTGACGAGGACAAGCTGCGCGCTGTAGCTGCCCATGACGCGGTAAAGATGTTCGAGATTAAGCTTAGTCAAGGGGCCAAACCCGGCAAGGGCGGCATTTTGCCCGGCGCAAAAGTGACTGAGGACATAGCCAAAATACGCGGGCTGATGGTTGGCCAGGACGCGATCAGCCCCAACCGTCACCCGGAAGTTAATAGTGTCTGCGATCTTCTGGACATGATCGCTTATGTGCGCAACGTCACCGGTAAGCCAGTTGGCTTCAAGGCCGTGATCGGAGCCTATGGTTTTTTTGAAAACCTGTGTAAGGAGATTCTAAAGCGCGGTCCCGAAAGCGCCCCGGATTTTGTTACAATCGACAGCGCCGATGGCGGCACCGGTGCCGCGCCGATGAGCCTGATCGACAATATGGGCATGCCTATCCGTGAAAGCCTGCCGCTGACCGTGGATATCCTTAGGAAATTTGGCTTGAAGGATCGGGTGAAAGTCTGTGCTAGTGGCAAGATGATCAACCCTTCCGAGGTCGCATGGGCGTTTTGCGCAGGCGCGGATTTTGTGAACTCGGCGCGCGGCTTCATGTTTGCGCTTGGCTGCATTCAGGCCCTTCAATGCAACAAGAACACCTGCCCCACTGGCATCACCACCCACGATGCCAAACTGCAATTCGGACTTGATCCGGTCAGTAAAGCGGAGCGTGTCGCAAGCTATGCCAGAAACATCAAGAAAGAAGTCGGGATCATCGCCCACAGCTGTGGCGTCGCCGAACCGCGCCTGCTGAAACGGTATCACGCGCGCATCGTACTGAATAATGGCCAGTCGGCTTCGATGGACGAGCTGTATCCAGATCCACAGCTGGTGCAAGCTGCCGAATAGCCGTTCTTACAAACCCAATCGACGACGCAACCTGGGCTACGAGCCAACCCGCAATTGCATCAGGAGACCATATGTCAGCTTCTATCCCAACCGCATCATCGCCCACCAAAGCCTCGGATTTGCTGGTCGCAGCACTCGAGGCTGAAGGTGTCGAATACATCTTTGCTGTACCGGGTGAAGAAAACCTCGATCTTCTGGAATCGCTCAGACCCTCCAGTATCGAGCTGGTTTTGACCCGGCATGAACAGGGCGCGGCCTTCATGGCGGCCACCTACGGCCGGTTGACCGGTAAGGCGGGGGTCTGCATGGCAACGCTTGGTCCAGGCGCAACCAATTTTGCCACTCCGGCGGCCTATGCCCATCTGGGTGGCATGCCGCTGATCATGATTACCGGACAAAAGCCGATTAAGAAATCGAAACAGGGCCAATTCCAGATCATCGACGTGGTGGGTCTGTTTGCACCGATCTGCAAGATGTCCAAGCAGATCGTGCATGGAAACACCATCCCCTCTCTGATCCGTGAGGCGTTCCGTGTCGCGCAGGAGGAACGCCCCGGCGCTGTCCTGCTGGAACTGCCCGAGGACATTGCCGCCGAAGATACTTCGGAACCTGTTCTGAAACCGCATCCGCGTCACTATGCCGTGGCTGGTGACACGGTGTTGAACGAAGCAGCCGACATGATCCGTTCGGCAAAGATGCCTTTGCTGTTGTTGGGTGCGGGGGCCAACCGTAAACACGCGCGCAGCGCGCTCAGCCAGTTCGTTCAACAGACGCAAATCCCATTCTTCAACACGCAGATGGGCAAGGGAGTGGTGGATGAACGTTCCGATCTGTTCCTCGGCACCGCGGCGTTATCTGACGGGGACTACCTCCATTGTGCCATTGAGCGTGCCGATCTGATCATCAATGTCGGGCATGACGTCGTCGAAAAGCCCCCCTTCTTCATGGAAGAAGGCGGCACCAAAGTGATCCACGTGAACTACAAGGCCGCGCAAGTCGATCAGGTGTATTTCCCGCAGGTCGAGGTTGTTGGGGATCTGACGCAATCCATTGCTCGGCTGGGTGATAAACTGGGTGGGCCGCTGGAGTTTGATCGCAGTTACTTCGAGCGCGTCAAAAAGGAAACAGATCTACATACATCGGCAAGGGCCGATGATGCCCGGTTCCCGGTGATCCCGCAGCGCTTTGTGGCAGATACACGCAAAGTCATGGGAGATTGCGATATCATCGCGCTAGACAACGGCATCTACAAAATTTGGTACGCGCGCAACTATCAAGCCTATCAGCCCAATACGGTGCTGCTGGATAACGCGTTGGCGACAATGGGGGCCGGGCTGCCCTCGGCAATGATGGCCGCCAAGCTGTATCCTGACCGTCGCGTCATGGCGATCTGCGGCGATGGCGGGTTCATGATGAACAGCCAAGAGATTGAAACTGCGGTGCGGCTGGGCTTGAATCTGGTCGTGACGGTGCTGAACGACAGCTCATACGGCATGATCCGCTGGAAGCAGTCCCATGCAGGTTTCGACGATTGGGGGCTGGAGTTCAACAACCCCGATTTCGTGCAATATGCAAACAGCTATGGCGCGACCGGCCACCGGGTTGAGCGCACCGAGGATCTGGTGCCGATTTTCGAGGCGGCCTTCGCCGCTGGCGGTGTGCACCTGATCGATCTACCGGTCGATTACAGCGAAAACCAACGCGTGCTGATCGATGAGCTGGCCGCAAAGGTCTGCCTGATATGAGAAATGTTCTGGAGGTCGTGAATCCCTTTGATCTGATCAAAGTGGGCAGTGTAGAGCTAAGTGGATGGAATGATGTCGACGCCATGCTGGATGTTGCCGGCGCTCTTTATCGTAATCGCGATGAATGGCTGCCAGCCTACATAAGGATCGAAATCCTGAAGGAAACCGCCCGGCTGATGACTGGGCGTGCCGAGGAGTTGGCCGCGCTGATCGCCAGCGAGGGTGGCAAACCGCTGGTTGATGCCCGCGTCGAAGTCACGCGGGCCATCGATGGGGTCGAACTGTGCATTCACGAGATCGGTCAGATGGCGGGGCGGGAAATCCCGATGGACTTAACTCGGGCGGGGTCCGGCCGCATTGCGTTTACCCAACGGGAACCTATCGGCGTGGTGGTCGCGGCCAGCGCGTTCAACCATCCGCTCAACCTGATCGTGCATCAGGTGGCCCCGGCTGTGGCCGCGGGGTGCCCGGTGATTGTAAAACCGGCGTTGGATACTCCTTTGTCCTGCAAGGTTTTCGTCGACATTCTGCATCAGGCGGGTCTGCCGCAAGACTGGTGCCGGTTCGCCGCCTGCCACAATGACGTGGCCGAACAAATGATCACCGATCCGCGCGTTGGGTTTTTCTCTTTCATCGGTTCAGCTCGGGTTGGCTGGATGCTGCGGTCGAAACTTGCGCCCGGCACGCGCTGTGCGTTGGAACATGGCGGCGCGGCCCCGGTGATCGTGGATGAAACCGCTGATATCGACGCGATGATCCCATTGTTAACCAAGGGCGGGTTCTATCATTCCGGGCAGGTTTGTGTTTCCGTTCAGCGCGTCTTTGCCCCCACAGCAATGGCCGCCGAGGTCGCGCAGAAACTGACTGATGCGGCCGCCGCGCTGAAGGTCGGAGACGCCCGCGATCCCAGCGTGGATTGCGGCCCCCTGATCCGTCCTGCCGAGGTCGACCGCGTCGAAGCCTGGGTGAACGAGGCCGTTCAGGCCGGGGCAACCGTGTTGACAGGCGGCAAACGACTTGGGCCGACAACTTATGCACCAACAGTCCTGCTAAACCCGCCAGCAGATGTGCGTGTTTCCACTGCCGAGATTTTCGGGCCGGTTGTTTGTGTTTATGGGTATGACAGTCTGGGGGATGCGTATTGCACCGCGAATGGTCTGCCTTTTGCGTTTCAGTCTGCGGTTTTCACCAAAAACCTCGATACCGCCATGCAGGCCATTCAGCGGCTGGATGCTACAGCGGTCATGGTGAACGATCATACCGCCTTCAGGGTTGACTGGATGCCATTCGCAGGTCGCCGTCAGTCTGGATATAATACGGGCGGTATCGGTTACACGATCCACGACATGACGCAGGACAAGATGGCCGTGATCCAGTTGTGAAGTGTTGGGCGGTGTAGTGATCCGCTAGATCTAACCTCTTTGCCTGGCAGTTCTTGAGGTGAATCTCAAACCAGCCATTCGAGAAATCGCAGCGAAAGCTAACTTTGCCCCGCGAGGCAGCCTTTCGTACTCGCTCCACAGAACGGCCATCGCTCAACCAGAGATCGCTTCACACATAACCGCTTCAGCGACGTTCGCGGATTGCCTCCGCCCCATCATGCCTCGATCTGCTGCTCAATGCAGAAAGTGAATCAGCGACTTGCGGCGAGATCAACCAAGAGTTTTTCAACACAATCCGGACAAAGCTGACTATCACCCGTGGCAGGCGAATGTCTGGTATCTATCATCTTACTTCGCGCGCGAGCTGAACCCAAAACGCGATCCCGTGATCTATCGCGGCGTCGTTGAAATCGTAAGATGGGTTATGCAGCGGCATCGCATGGCTGCCGCTCTCTCCATTTCCCATAAGGATGAAAGCGCCGGGACGGTGCGTCAGAAATTCAGCGAAGTCTTCAGAAAACCCAACGCGGCCATACTCTTTGTCAACTGAACCAACTGCGCGCGCGGCGTTTGCCACTATCCGGGTTGCCTTGTCTTCATTCACCAAAGGCCGGAATGAGGTTGAGTACTCAAGTTCCGCTTCGGCCCCCTGCGCTGCGCAAAGTCCGTCAACGATTGCACGCATTCGAACCTGGATCTTTTCCGACACTTGGCTCGTAAACCCCCGGCAATCCCCTTTCAGAATAACATTGCTTGGCAGGATGTTGCGTGCACCATCGGTGAGAAATTCGGTGACGGACACGACGGCGTGTTGGCTTGCCTGCAATGACCGCGAGACAATGGATTGGAGTTGCATCACGATTGCAGAGCCAACGACGATGGGATCAATCCCCTTGTCGGGCATGGAGGCATGCCCACCACGCCCCTTTATCCTGATCTCGAAATTGTCTTCGAAAGCACAGAACGGTCCGGCCTGTGTGGCGAAGTGACCAAGGGCCATCCCTGGCATGTTATGTAGGCCATAAACTTCGGACATAGAGAACCGCTCGAACAGCCCATCTTCAATCATGGCCGCCGCGCCGTTGCCGTTTTCTTCGTCAGGCTGAAAGATGAAGTGGATCGTACGGTCCAGGGACGGGTCCGCAGCGAGTTTCAGGGCAGCGCCGAGCAGCATGGTGCTATGCCCGTCATGGCCGCAGCCGTGAAATTTACCTGGACATGTCGAGCGATGTTCGAAGCCATTTGCTTCTTCAATTGGCAGCGCGTCCATGTCCGCTCGGAAGCCAATTGCACTGTCGCTTGGGCCCCGCTTCAAGGTTGCAACGAGGCCCGAACGTCCCACGCCTCGCACCACCTCAAGACCCGCGCTCTCCAACTGCTCGGCAATCAAGCGCGGCGTGCGCTCCAGATCAAAACCCGTTTCGGGATGCGCGTGGAGGTTACGGCGAAAGGCAGTGAGATCAAGCAACGGAAACGCCTCCTTCGGAAAGAATAACCAAGGGCATCGGGACGTCTTCGCGCATCGCAGCGGCAAGGCCCGCTGCGCCGGACGGAGTGGTCGAGAACCCCAATTCATGCGCGTACGCTACGGCCTCTTCAGCCTGCACATCGCTGATCGTGACCCATTCGTTCGCGTGCTCATTGAGGATGTCTAGGGCCAGCATGGAAGGTGTTTTGCAATCAAGTCTTCCCATATTGGACACGGGACCTTCAACTGTGACGATCTTGCCTGCTTGGGCGCTATTGCGCAGGCAAGGCGCGGCGTCAGGCTCTACAACGATGATCCTTGGTTGAACCGTCCAGGTTGTTCGGATCATGTAGGCAATCGCTGCCGCCAGCCCACCGACTCCTGCTTGTAGATAGACATCGCTCGGCCACTGACCCGACGTCTCAAAGGATGTGCGCATCTCTTCGGCGATTACTGTGTAGCCTTCCATCACCAGCCGGGGCGGATCGGTGTATCCGGGCCAGGACCCGTCGGCGAGATGAATAGCTCCGTTGTTTTTTGCATCAGAAATTGCGGCCTGAACGCTGGCCTCATAGTCCTCGCCAGCGCGGACCACCTCGGCACCTTTGTCACGCAAACGACGGGCAAAATCTTCCGGCACTGTTTGAGACAGATGTATGCGGGCCTTCGATCCAAAAAGCCGCGCCCCAGCAGCGACGGCGAGACCATGATTACCCGCACTGGCACAGACGAAGGTCATGATTCGGGCAACGTTACCAACAGCCGCATCCAAAAAGCTTTGCGGATTGAGAGAACCACCGCATTGGCCCTCTATGAGTTTCGCAACGGCGTAGACCCCGCCAAGTGCCTTGAAAGCGCCAAGCCCCATCCGATCAGTTTCGTCCTTGATCATCAGGGAGCGGCCGTTGAACTCCCGCACTTCGAGAGGCGAAGCCTGATAGGCAGGGCAAGCTTCGAGCAAGGCGAGCGGTTTGGTCACGTCGAGTTTCGCAATATCTTTCATGGTCGTCATACTAGAGCGTCAAGGCTATACATGTCGGTCAATTTTTACCAATATTCGGAAAAATTTCTCACAAAGGCGGTTTTCTTGACCATGAAGCTAGACTCCCTCGACCGCAAACTCCTCGAACTGGCGCAAATCGATGCACGCATGGGGCTCGAAGCATTGGCCTCAGAAACCGGGCTCTCTGTCGCCTCCGTACAACGGCGGCTCAAAGCATTGAAAGCTTCTGGAACGATCACTTCAGAGGTCGCCGTCGTTGACCCACGGAAGGCAGGCGTAGCGATGCGCTTCGTCGTAATGGTGGAACTGGAACGTGAGCGTCAAGACCAGATAGACGCCTTCGCGAGACAGGTGCAGGCAGAGCCAAGAGTCCAACAGTGCTACTACATCACGGGAGATGCCGATTTCTGCTTGATCTGCACCGCGAGGGACATGGATGATTTCGAACACCTCACCAAACGCCTGTTCTTTGACAACTCGAACGTCCGACGGTTTAGAACATCGGTCGTCATGCGGCCTCACAAAGTTGGGCTGGGTGTGCCTATGTTGGGCTGAGCTCTAATTGCTCTGAAAGACCCGGAATGCCGTCATTCACCGCTGAGCAGAAACAAGGATTTTGGGCTCGCCACCGCCATTCTCTGCGGATCGCATGGACCGGTGGCAGGAGCCCCAAGGGGATGAGGTGGGTGGCTCCTGCTCCACCGGCATCGATGTGGAAGCTATGACGAAAGAGGAGTGGTGTACCAGCCGTGCATCGCACCAGGCAGGGGACATTGGTGCGCCGCGCGGCATCGGTCAATATTGGGCTCGTAGATGAGCAGATGACTCAATCAAAAATCGTTTCACATAACCCCCATACCGCGACGTTCGCACTTTGTTGCTGCGTCATCCATCAACTTAGGGCTGCGAAATGCCGTTTGCTCAATTGAACTTTGTTGCGCCCTTACCAAGCTGTCATCGTAGTGATGGAGATTATCCTGCTCTAAAGTGGCCAGATAGGAATTTTGTCGCAAATTTCATTCAAGTAACTGTGCGCCGCTGAGGTCAAAGTGTTTGGGGAACATTGTACTCAGAAAACGGAAAACAATTCTAATTGCCTCGTTGCGATCAAAAGAGTCCGGGTGGAGTAGGTAATCGGTCCACATACCTTCCAACATGGCGAGTGTGCCGTGCGTAGCGTCCCGTGCAACCTGATTGGGGTTTTCGATTTCAGCTTCCTTTGCAATTCGCGCAAACGCGTTGAAGACCAGGTTCCGAAGCTTCGCGTCGCGTGTGTCTGAAAAGGCCGCGATTGCCGCTCGGTTTCTGGCCTCACCGCGAAATGCGTACCAAATGGAGACATTCTTCTTGTTAAGGATGGCTTCGCTCAAATCCCCCCGAACAATCATCTCAATATGTTCCTGGCCTGTTTGTCCGGTCGTCTCCAGCAAGGCATAGATGCCGTTGTAATATTGCTCGGACGAGTAGCGGGCTGCTTCGTCAACCAAATTATCCTTGCCGCCGAAATGAAGGTGAATCATGCCGCGGGACAATTCGGCGCGCTGAATGATTTCGCTGACGGATGTCTCTGAAATCCCTTTCTCTGCGACCGAGTCAAGTACTGCCTGGATCAGGGATAGTCGATTTTGTTCGCGAATTTCTTGGCGTCTTCCAGTCATTTGATCAAGCAATTCTGTTTGTTTCCAGCCTCTTGCGCAGCCTTCTAGCGGATTTTGCGAAATTGGCCAGCACCGGTTGTGAAAATATCAGTTGACACAGCTAGCCTGAAAATTCCAGATTTAAATGGACGATTGTCCATTTTGTGATGGCTGTCGTCGCGCCACCAAAAGCAAAGTTCTGCAGGGAAGCATGGCTGGAGTCTTACGAAGTGACACGGGCAAGGGCCTAATACTGAGCGCGCCTGCGACGCTCTATGTCGGTCTGCTTGTTGCTGTGCCGCTGTGCATTCTGGTCGCATACAGCTTTTGGACCCAGACATATGTCGAGATTGACCGAACACTTACGTGGGCGAATTACCAAGAGGCGTTCACTGACCCCTTGGTTCGTCATTTGATAATCAGATCGGTGGCGATTGCAGGGGCGGTGACACTGGCAACGGTTTGTCTGGCCTATCCGGTCGCCTATTTCATCGCATTTCGGACAAAAAAGAAGACCCTTTGGCTGTTGCTGATCACCATTCCATTTTGGAGCAGCTACCTGTTGCGGGTGTTCAGCTGGAAACTGATCCTTGGCTTCAATGGAGTGATGAACTCTGCTTTGATATCGCTAGGACTGATACAGGAACCTCTGACATTCCTGCTCTACAACGAGTTCGCCGTTGTACTAACGCTTGCGCACGCCTGGGCGCCATTTGCGATCCTGCCGATATATGTGTCGCTGCAAAAGATCGATCGTAGCCTGTTGGAGGCAGCAACCGACCTTGGCTGCAGCAAACTCGAAAGGTTTGTCCGCGTGACTTTACCTCTGACAGTGCCGGGGATCATTGCGGCCTGTCTGATCATTTTCATCCCTACAGTGGGCGACTACGTGACACCGGCTTTGGTCGGTGGGTCGCAGGGTAAAATGGTTGCCAACCTCATTCAGGTGCAATTTGGCGCCGCTAATAACTGGCCGTTGGGTGCAACACTGTCTCTGCTGGCCATGCTTTCGGTCGCTTGCGTCGCAATCTTGTTTGTGGTGGTCGTCACCGCTCTGGGGCGGAGGATCAGATGACCAAGGCTTTTCGGATCCCATGGTTGCTGGTTTATGTGATAGCCTATCTAGTGTTTCTCTACCTGCCGGTTTTGCTTTTGCCGTTGTTTTCGTTCAACGACGGAACCATCGTGGCCTTCCCGCTAAAAGGGTTCACGTTGAAATGGTACGCACAGTTGGGTCAGCAGGACACGCTGCTGCAGGCGATGGTGAACTCTTTGATCGTCGGCAGCGTGACTGCCCTGATGGCAACGTCTTTAGGTCTGTTCGCAGCACGCGCCTATGTTCGTTACCGATTCACCGGGCGCGAGTTGTCCGAGGGCCTCGTGATGCTTCCGCTAGTCATCCCCGGCATCATCGTAGCCAGTTCGATGCTGGTTCTTTTCATCAGCGTCGGACTGAAGCCATCGCTGACAACAGTGATCCTTGGGCATGTGTTCGTGGCGCTGCCTTTTTCCGTATCGATCATGAAGTCCGCCTTTGACGATTTCGATCAGTCTCTGGAAGAAGCCGCCTTTGACCTTGGCGAAAGCGTTGTGGGAACGTTTCGGCGCGTCACTCTGCCCATTGTTGCGCCGGGCATCGTCGCGAGCCTTCTGGTCACATTCACCGTGTCCTTTGACGAGTTCGTGCTGGCCTTCTTCCTGTCCGGCAACAGCCCGACGCTGCCGGTCTATATCTGGAGCCAGATCCGCTTCCCGGCAAAACTGCCTAACACGCTGGCACTGGGATCGCTGCTTTTGATGTCCTCGGTCCTGCTTCTGTTGATCGCCGAATATTTCCGCCGCCGTTCCACCCAATCCTCGGATTGAAGCCAAAGGAAACGAACAAGATGAGCGAACAGATCATCATCGAAATTCAGGGCGTTGAAAAACGCTTTGGCTCCTTTGTGGCTGTATCCGATCTGAACCTGACCTTGAAAGAGGGTGAGTTCTTTTCGCTGCTTGGGCCTTCAGGCTGCGGAAAGACAACAGCTTTGCGCATCATTGCTGGTTTTCAGGATCACGAAGAGGGTGAAGTCCGGATAGACGGTCGGACGATGGGAGAGGTGCCTGCCAATAAGCGGCCCACCAATATGGTGTTCCAAAGTTATGCGATCTTTCCGCACCTGAATGTGGGTGACAACGTTGGGTTCGGATTGCGCAAGACAAAGCTATCACGCAAGGAAATCAAGGACCGCGTTGCCGAAGCTCTCGAGATGGTGGAACTCGGCGGCTTGCAGGATCGCAAGGCCAATGAGTTGTCGGGCGGTCAGCGTCAGCGCGTGGCTCTCGCCCGCGCGCTGGTCATGCGGCCGAAGGTGCTGTTGTTGGATGAGCCACTTTCCGCGCTGGACAAGAACCTGCGTGAAGCGATGCAGCTAGAAATGCGCCGTCTGCAGCAAAAGCTGGGCATTACCTTCGTCATGGTCACGCATGATCAGTACGAGGCGATGACCATGTCTGACCGGATCGGCGTAATGTTCGCCGGCCAGCTGAAACAGGTCGACAAGCCCGAGGTTCTGTATTCCCAACCCTGCAACCGGGAAGTGGCCTCTTTCATTGGCGGAATGAACTTTCTGGATGCCGAGGTAATGGCTGAAAATTCTGAAACGCTGGAGGTTACTGTTCAGGGGTTCGGGCAGATGACTATCGGGGTGAATCCAAACGTTCAGGTGCATGACAAGGAACTGCTGGTCGGCGTTCGGCCCGAGCAATTGGAGATCAGCGCAGAAAAGCCAGAAGGCTACGACGCTTGTGTTCAGGGCGAGGTGTCGGACGTCGCCTTCTATGGTGAGAGCGTCCACTACTATGTGCGTATCGACGGACTGCCCGAAAGCATCGCCGTCGCAGTGCCGAACTACTTTCACACAGTCGATCACAGCCGCGGGGATACCGTCTGGCTTGGCGTTCAAAGCGCCTCGGTGATTGATCTGGGTAAGCGTGAATCTTTGGGAGGAGACAAATGACTAAAACATCATCACTTATGGCAGCGGTGGTTGCCACCTTTGCTGCCAGCCAAGCTCTGGCCAATGCGGCTGATCTAACCGTTTTTGACTGGTCCGGATATGAGGATCAGGGCTTTTTCGGCGACTATGTCGAAAAGTACGGCGGTCCGCCCAGCTACACCTATTTCGGTAGCGTAGACGAAGCGTTCACCAAGCTTCAATCCGGATTTGAAGCTGATCTGGCCCACCCCTGCACCGACGCCCTGAGAAAATGGGTGGCGGCGGACATGATCAAGCCGATCGACACCAGCAAGCTGGAGAACTGGGACAAACTGATGCCCAAGATCAAAGAGGTCGATGGCATCACGATCGACGGGCAGACCTACATGGTGCCGTTTGAGTGGGGCAATACCGGCCTGATCTACCGCACGGATATGATTTCGGCGGATGATGTTTCGTTGCAACTGCTGGCGGATCCCGCCTACCAGGGCAAGGTTGCCATCCCAGACGCCGCCTCCAGTGCCTTTGCCATGGCGGCGCTGGCAACCGGTGCCTCCAGCTATACCGATATGAGCGACGAGGAATTCCAGGAAGCGGCGGACTACTTGCGCGCGATTCATCCGAATGTGCGCTTCTACTGGTCAGACGCGGGCCAGCTGGATCAAGCTATTGCCAGTGGAGAAGTGACAATGGGTTGGGGTTGGAACCAATCGGAACTGAACTTGATCTGGAACGAAACCCCGGCTGTCATGATGCGTGATGTTGACAAGGGCATCGCAACCTGGGTCTGCGGTTATGTGCATCTGAAATCTGCCAAGCAGTCGGATGAGCAGGTATATGACATGCTGAACGCACTCAGCTCTGCCGCCAGCGGCAAGTACATTATCGAAAGCTGGGGTTACGCCCATGCCAACGAGGACGCGTTCGCCCAAGCTGATCCGGAACTGATCGATACCTATGGGTTCTCGGACGTGGACAGCTTCTTTGAAGGCAGCCTGTTCTTTGATGCGGTTAACCCCGAGCTGGAATCCAAGATGCTGAAGGAGTTCGAACGCATCAAGGCGGGCTTCTAAGGGCACCTCAGCGACACAACGGGGGAATGTCGGGAACTTAAAAAACCCTGCCATTCCCACGAAACTATTTCCGATTTTCTGGAGGATGCGCGGTAATGTCAGGCGCTGGCGGATATTCTGTTCTCTTCGAGCCGGTTCAGATCGGGCCAGTGACGGCCCGAAACCGGTTCTATCAGGTTCCCCACTGTAACGGTCTGGGGCACTTAAGACCGCAGGCAGAAGCCGCCATGCGGGCGATGAAGGCCGAAGGTGGTTGGGCTGTTGTGTCCAATCAAGAGACAGAAATACACCCGACTTCAGACCTGTCCCCTTATGCCGAGAACCGGCTGTGGGACGAGCGGGATATTCCGGCGCTGCGCTTAATGACAGAGGCAGTGCATAGCAAGGGGTCTTTAGCGGCGATTGAACTGGCGCATAACGGTCACCATGCGCAAAACCACCTGAGCCGAGCCCCCTTGCTGGCCCCGTCAGAGCTCGCCTTGCAGGCCGCATATCCAAAGCAGGCTCGGGCGATGGACAAGTCAGACATTCGCGAGTTCCGCAAGTGGCACCGCGCCGCGGCGCGACGTTCGCGCGAGGCTGGTTTTGATATTGTGTATGTTTATGCCGGGCATCACATGACCCTGCCGCACCACTTTATGCTGCCGCAGTTCAATGATCGGACCGATGAATACGGCGGTTCGTTAGAGAACCGAGTGCGGCTTACCCGAGAACTTCTGGAAGAGACCAGAGAAGAAGTCGGAGATGAATGTGCAATAGCCCTTCGGTTTGCAGTCGATGAAATGCTCGGGCCGGACGGGATGCAGGCGCACGAAGAGGGACGTGCCGTTGTCGAATTGCTGGCAGAGCTGCCAGATCTATGGGACGTGAACGTCGCGGATTGGAGCAACGACTCTGCGACGACCCGGTTTGAGCCCCGGGACGGTTTTCAAACCTCATACATCGAATTCGTTAAACAGGTGACATCCAAGCCTGTTGTGGGCGTCGGGCGTCTGACTTCTCCGGATTTGATGGTGTCATTGGTCGGGAAGGGCATCCTTGACTTTATCGGCGCGGCACGACCATCCATCGCCGATCCCTTTCTTCCCAACAAGATCAGGGAAGGGCGCATCGAAGAAATCCGAGAATGCATCGGCTGTAATATCTGCGTTTCTTCCGATACTCTGGGTGTCCCCATCCGGTGCACCCAAAACCCGACGATGGGCGAAGAGTGGCGTCGGAAATGGCATCCTGAGGTCATAGAACGCCGGGGAAAAGAAGAATCTGCGCTCGTAGTTGGCAGTGGTCCCGCGGGGCTGGAATGCGCCATGCAGTTGGCTCGTCGGGGCTATGAGGTAACCCTTGCCGAAGCGAAGCAAGAGCTTGGCGGTCGCGTTTTGCAAGAATCCAGCCTGACCGGGCTATCCGCCTGGAAACGCGTGACCGATCACAGGATCTATGACCTGCAACAACGCGGGAACGTTCAACTGTTCACCGACAGCCGTCTTTCGGCAAATGAAGTTGTCGAACTGGGCATTCCGAACGTCTTTCTGGCAACTGGCGCATCATGGCGGCGGGATGGCCGAGGAAAATCTGCATTCCATGGCGTATCAATGGGCGCGGGCTCTCAGGTTTTTACTCCCGACGACATCATGTCAGGGGAAGTACCAGGGGACGGTCCGATTTTGGTCTACGATGATGATCAGGCCTATCTAGGCGGGGTGCTGGCGGAACACTTAGCTCAAGCCGGGCGACAGGTCGTATTTGCAACCCCGGCCTCGATGGTCTCGCCCTTCACAGAGCTGACGTTGGAACAGACCAAAGTGCAACGCAGCCTGCTGGAAAAGGGCGTTCATCTGGCGTTGTCGCAGACCTTGGCCAGCTTTGCGCCAGGTCAGGCGAAATTGCACTGCGTCTACACTGGGCGAGAACGATCCATTGAATGCAGTTCCGTTGTGTTAGTGACGCAACGAATGCGAGACACCACACTTTACGATGAGCTTTGCGGTTTGACCGCCAGTCCGCTGAATACGTTGGAATTGATCGGTGATGCTGCAAACCCAGGCTTGATTGCGGACGCTGTATACTCGGGTCACATGGCTGCCCGAAACTTCGAGCGCGATGCGGGCGATATCGACCGTGAATTTTTCCGCCGCGAACTCGTTTCCCTTGAACCTGTGTGAGGTGCGCTATGCCAAAAGATGACTTACAAGTAATGCGCGACTTGATGGAAGTGCAGCGGGAAGGTTTCGCCTTGCCACGTCACTTCTATACATCTCAGGCAGTATACGAGAACGATATCAGTACGTTCTGGAACAACAACTGGATCTGGGTCGGCCATGTCAGTCAGATCGCAGAACCCGGTGACTATTTTCTGTTCGACTACGGGCCCGAGTCCGTGATCATTGTTCGGGATCGCGAGGGTGAAGTTCGCGCGCATCTGAACGTTTGCCGTCACCGAGGATCGCGTGTTTGCACTGAACAGAAAGGCAAGGCGCGCAATTTCATCTGTCCCTATCACGCGTGGACCTTTGACTTGAACGGTAAACTGCGAAACGGGCGGTCCATGGGTTCGGATTTTGACCCGAGCCGATACGGGTTGTTCCCGGTTCAGGTAAAGATCTTCCAAGGTCTGATTTTTGTCTGCGTAGCAGAAGACGCCCCGCCGCTGGACGCTGCGTTGGAAAAGCTGGCCCCGCTTTCACGGCCATTCGATTTCGAAAACCTGAAGGTCGCGCATGAGGCGTCATACCCGGTTCCTGCAAACTGGAAACTGGCTTTGGAGAATTATCTGGAATGCTATCACTGCGCTCCGTCCCATCAGGATTACTCACGCAGTCATTCCCTGAAAGACCCCGCTCAGGTTCTGGAATTCAGCGGGGCACTTCATGAGCGGATGGACGAAGCCGGAGTACCCACCGAAGAGCTTGACCTGACCGGTGAAAACGCGGTCGCACCGGGCGCAGATGTCTATTGGCGGCGCTACCCGCTCTTCCCGGGCTATTTGACAGGAAGCAAAGATGGCGTGCCGTTGGCTCCGCCTTTGGGAAAGCTAAAGGGCCATGACGGCGGCGCTACAGATTTAGGGATCGGGACGCTCAACTATTTCCTCGTCTACGCGGATCATGTGGTTGGGTATCGGTTCGTCCCGCGTGCTCTTCAAGAAACGGATATTCAGATCGTTTGGTACGTACGCGGCGACGCTGAAGAGGGTCGCGACTATGACAAGGATGCCCTGACGTGGCTCTGGCATGTGACGTCGCTCGATGACGAACGGATCATCCGACACAATCAGGAAGGCGTGAACTCTTACCGCTTCGAGCCGGGGCCGCTGTCCGAGATGGAATGGAGCATTCCCGGCTTCTATCGCAATTACTTCGGCATGATCTGAGACGCGCAAAATTCGGAGAAAGACTATGACAGAGTTAACGCAGCGCAGGTCAAGACGGCGCGGGGGCGGGCGTGAAGCACGAGCGGCAGTGCGAACCAGCAACGCCGCCTCGCAGGCAATCTGGCCAGGTATCCCGGGTGGGCGATACAAACCGCTGTCAGACGCCGATATGGTGCGCATTCACGAGGCTGCACTCACCATTCTGGAAAGAACTGGGGTAGGGGACCCCACTCCGGAAGTTCTTGATCTCGTGTTGCCCAAAGGGGCTACGGTGAACGAGCATGGCAGGCTGTGCTTTGCTCGGTCGTTGATGGAAGACCTGTTGGCCACGGCGGCAAACGAGTTCTATGTCCATGCGCGCGGATCGCGTGCTGGTAAGGACGACATGCACTGCACCAAGGACAATGTGTATTACGCAAACTCCGGCACTGCGGTGACAACGTTCGACGCGGAAACGCGGAGTTACAGGCCATCAACCCTCAAGGACATATACGACTTCACCCGTTTGGTGGACCGGCTCGACAACATTCACATGACGGGTGATACGGTTCTGGCAACGGATGTCCCGCAGGACTACGAGCATGACATGAGCATGCTCTACGCCATTCTGGCAGGTAGCGAAAAACCATCTTGCCTGACCTTCAGAACCCGCGAACACATTCAAGACGCGATCCATTTATTCGATCTGGCATCAGGCGGAGAGGGCAAGTTCCTTGAAAAGCCCTCGGTCATTTTTGGCGGCTGCCCCATCGTATCCCCGCTTCGGTTTGGACGGGAAAACCTGGAAATCCTGATCGATACGGCGAAAATGGGGCTTGTCTGCGATCTTGCAGTTCCGCCGCAAGCCGGGGCGACATCGCCTGCGCCGCTGGCCGGCACTTTGGCGCAAGCTGTGGCTGAGACGCTGTCGTGTGTCGCCATTGCCAATTTAATCAACCCGGGCACACCGGTGGTTTTCGCGGCCTGGCCCTTCATCACCGATCTGCGCACAGGATCGTTTACGGGCGGCAGTGGCGAGCAGGCGTTGATCTCGGCTGCGGCCATTCAGATGGGCAATTTCTACAACCTGCCGACCAGTGTCGGCTGTGGCATGACAGATTCCAAGATTCCCGATGCGCAATACGGTTTGGAAAAGGCGTTGACCTTCGCTTTAGCTGCCCATGCCGGGGCCAACAGGCTCTGTGAATTTGGCGGGATGCTTGGCAGCCTGATGGGCTGTAGCTTTGAGTCGATGGTCATCGATAACGAGGCTGCGGGCATGATCTCGCGAACGCTGCGGGGGATCGAGGTGAGCGACGATACGCTTTCGGTCGATGTAATCCACGAATGTGCAATTGATCCCGGTCACTTCCTCGGCAACGTGCAGACCTTGCAATACATGGAAACCGAGTTTGTCTATCCGACCCTGATGGATAGGAAACTGACCGATACCTGGGAGAAAGCCGGTCGTCAGGATATGTTCGAGCGGAGCCGGTCAGTAGTGGACGATATCCTATCCAATCATTACCCGAACTACTTTGGCAGTAAGGTAGATGAAGAGGTTCGGTCAAAGTTCCCGATCAAACTGCCCCTTGAGGCGATGCGCGCAGGGTAAGTGCTGCGGAGCATAGGAAAGGCGTCGCAACGTGCAAGGTTGCGACGCAGCCCTGTTGCGATGTCTATGTCCTGAACGCACCCTCGCGCGTCAGGTCGTCGGTCGCCAGCCGGATGCCTTTTTCAAGTATGTCAAACATCTGGTTCAACTCGTCTTCTGTGATGATCAGCGGTGGGGAAAACACACACATGTTGATGATCGGCCGCAAGATCAGCCCGTTCTCCTGACAATGCTTGTCAATCAGTGCACCGACGGATTTATCCAGGTCCAAAAGGTTGTCTGCCTGGGCGTCCGCAACGCATTCAACGCAACCAACCAGACCCATACCGCGGGCGTCACCTACCAGCGGCAGCTCTGCCAGAGTTTGAAGGCGCTCTTCGAATAGCGGTGTGATCGCGCGGACATGCTCCAGAACGCCGTCGCGTTCCATGATTTCGATCGTCTTCAACCCAGCTGCCGTGCTCACCGGATGGCCCGAATAGGTGAAGCCGTTTGAAAATGTTGCGTCCTGCGCGTTTTCACCGGTCACATCTGCAATCAGCCGGTCAGAGATGATGCAGGCCCCCATAGGTACATATCCAGACGTCATTCCTTTGGCACAGGTGATGATGTCCGGTTGAGTCCCAAAGACGTCTTCGGACGCAAACCAATGGCCCAATCGACCGAACCCGGTTACGACCTCGTCTGAAATATATAGGACTTCGTACTTCCGGCAGATTTCCAGGCAACGCTGATGATACCCCTGCGGAGGCACGATGACGCCACCCGAACACAGGATCGGTTCAGCGATGAAAGCAGCCACCTTGTCTGCTCCGGTTTGCAGGATCATGTTCTCCAGATCCGCGATTTTTTCGTCCAGGAAATTCTTGACCGTCTGTCCGGGGCGACGTGCATACGGGTTCACGTTCGGAAGGAAACGCGTCAGGTGAGAGGCTTGGTCCAGCCATCCTTTGTCCCGCTCTTTTCCGGATACCGAGGCCGCCAGGTAAGTCGATCCGTGATAGGCCTTCTGCCGCGAAATCACGATTTTCTTTTCAGGTTTTCCCAGCAAGTTGTTGCGGAACTGGACGAAGCGAAGTGCACTGTCCACCGCCGTCGACCCGCCGGTCGTGAAGAACACATGGTTCAGGTCGCCTGGCGTTCTCTTGGCGATCTCGTACGCTAACCGAGCCGGAGCCGAATTTGCATTGTTGAAGGGAGAAAAATACGCCATCTCCCTTGCCTGCTGGGCCATCGCATCGGCAATCTCAGTGTTGCCATAGCCCAATTGAACGCACCACATGCCGGCAGGCCCGTCTATCAGGCGCTTTCCATCCTCTGTCACAACGTGAATGCCAAACCCGCTTTCAGCAAACGTCCGTTCATTTTCACCCAGACAAGACATCCCTTCCCACGGGTGCAGGAAGTGTTCGTTGTCCCAATCACGTATGGACTGAAAGCTTGAATTCAAAAGGGTCATTCGGCACCTTTGTGTAACATAAATCACAAAATGAACAATCATTCATTCAATGTCAATCCTTGGACTTTCATTCCACTAGATGCGAGAAGTCAGAGAGAGCACCCCAGCGAAGGATGACGAGATTACTGTCGAGCCAAATATCCCAACTAATGCCCGGGATCTGAGTAAGTTGCAGAACCGGAAGCAGCTGATCCAAGCGGCTGCGGATGCTATCTATACATTCGGAATTCGGGGGACGACCTCGGCAAGAATCCAGGAACTGTCAGGATTGTCGCGGGGAATGGTGAACCTGCACTTTGGCTCCAAGGAGAACCTTCTTCTTGCGGTAGCAGAGGAGTTGGCGGCGCGCTATGCAGGGCAGTGGAAGGCAATCGCAAACAATCCAGAGTTAGACGCCGCTGAAAAGCTGATTTCTATCATAAAAGCGGACTTCGATCCTTTGGTCCTTAACTCGAGGGACGTTGCGATCTGGTTTTCGTTTCGAGCAGAAGCGCTTTCGAACCCACACATATTTCCATTCATCGACTCACGGGACAAAGGCTTCCGAGCGGTGATCCTGGAGCTGTTGGAGCAATTAAAGAGCGAAGGTGAGTACGAAGACGTCGATGCCAAACTTGCAACAGACGCATTAACCGCAATGCTGGAAGGGCTTTGGACGGATTACCATTTGCATTCAGATACCTTCATTCCCGATGAGGCCTTGAACCTCTGCCTGTTTGTTTTGCGGTCAATGTTTCCGGCGCACTTTAGCACCCAGTCCGTCCATGGTTGAAGATAACTGAAGGACTTGGAACTACCCGTGGGCAATCATGAACCCGTCGGCGTGTCCGACTGCGCCTCGTGGTTCATTCGACGCAGGTCGTTTATCATTGCTTTGGCCAGAGATACGCACATAAGCAGCAAAACAACGCTGAACGGAAGTGCACCGATGATCATCGAATTGGTCAAAGCCTCTAGCCCACCTCCACCCGCAATCAGCAACGTTCCAATGACAAGCGTCAGCAGGACGCCCCAGATGATGCGATGAAGCAAGCCGGTGTCCTCAGAGCCACCAGACATGATCGTGTTCATCACAAGGATGCCGGAGTCGGCGGATGTAACAAGGAATGTCATTGTTAACAGCACACACATGACGCTCATAACCGTGAGAAAGTCGCCCGAGATCATTTCGCCCAGCGTGACAAACAGTGTGGATGTTGTCGAAGCGGCAAGGATTGACCCATTGGCATCCCCATTCAACTCCAAGTCAATGGCGGCTCCACCCAGAATGGCCATCCAGGCGAAGCAAACCAAGGATGGGGCAATGACCGCGCCAAGAATAAATTCGCGCACGGTTCGTCCTTTAGAGATCCGCGCCAGAAAAAGACCCACAAAGGGCGAAAACGCGATCCACCAAGCCCAGTAAAAGGTTGTCCATCCAGCTTGCCACTCAAACAAGCGCCCTTGTGTGCCTGCATCGTAAGCCGCGTCCTTGGTCGCGTCGGAAAGATCGGCGGCATTGGTGCTCAACCCGTCAAGAAATGCCGCTTTCGTTCCCCAGGCATCTGTCACGCCTGTGAATAACTCTCCGATGAAAGGTGCCGCCTCTGCCGGTAATACCGACGCAAACTCGGCTTCCGATATCGGGCGATAGGCTTGAAAGCTCAACGGAATGAAGTTTTGGATATAGTCGATCAACGCCGTAGCGTATGTTGTCGCGGCAAATGAAAACGATCCAAAAACAATGAAAACGGCCAGCAAAACCAGAGACAACAAGAGGTTAATGTTCGACAGGTATTTGACGCCGCGCCCTACACCAGAGACGGCAGAGAGTGTCGACATTATCATAACCAGTGCAAGCGCTGCGATGAGCCCAGTGGTCGAAGGCTTCATTGTGGTCGCGGCATTTTCCACAAGCCAATTCGCACCTGTAATCAGAAACGCGCCATCCACCAGTTGAGAAACGCCATATCCGATCGTGACCGCAACGCCGAGTATCGTTGCCACGACCCCGAGTATATCGATCACATGTCCGGCAACACCGTTGGAGTATTCGCCAAGTAACGGGGTCAGCGCTGTTCGGATCGTCAGCGGCATGCCGCGGGTAAAGGCGTAGTAGGCAAGGCTTAGACCTGTGACCACGTATATTGCCCAAGCGTGAAAACCGGTGTGCAAGAAAGTATAGCGGTAGGCTCCTTCTATCGCCTCCTCACTTTTGGGCGTGACTTCCCTAGAAACGGTCAATGGATTGGTTTCCCACAGACCAAGCGGTTCAGCAGTTGCATAGACCATGAGGCCCACGCCCAAACCTGCTCCAAACATCATGGAAAACCATGAGAAGTTCGAGAATTCGGGCTTCTCGCCTTCTGCTCCCAGCCTTATTCGCCCGGTTGCAGGAATGAGCGCGACAAGAAAAAGGAAGAGTACAAAAAGACCGACGGACAGGTTGTAGAACGTGTTGAATTCAGCCAACAACCCTGACTTCCAAGATCGCAAGGTGTCGTTTGCAGATAATGGCCACACCAACGCCCAAAGGACCAGCAGGGATACCGAGAACTTGCTCACCAGCGCAATTGGCAGGCTATATCCTTTGTAAAACCCAGCCCGTTGCGTTTCTATTTTGAGGTCTGTGAAAGGGTCCTCAAGCGTCATGTCTTCCCGGTCTCTCATAGATTTTCTGCCTTGCACGCAGCGCTGCCGGGCCTAACCCTCAGCATGAGCACATGCGACGCTTCTAACATCCAAAGAATAGACCTGATCTGCAACGATTTTCCACTGCTATGACTTTGGCCCATAAGATCAGCCAAGTAGTTTCTGCGTGTTTGTAGGTTGGCTGTTGCCCGAAACAATTTGGCCTTTGATTGTCGCAAACTATAAGGTGATGGAGGGACCTGCCTGGCGGAAAATTCGTGAGGCGATGCTTGCAAGCCACAGGTTTTGAGAGGGTCAATTTACTTTGGGTCAGGACCCATTGATTTCCAGCTAGCTGCGTGATTCACGGCTCGAAAACCGAGCAGTGAACATGTCTGATCTTTTCCG
>NZ_JBXWQJ010000017.1:0-98902 GCF_059612325.1 Ruegeria sp. CDSA021 | reverse complement strand
AATCACAACAACCAGTTGAGCCAGACCCTCTCTTAGATCAGGCGGCCATCTGTCCCAAAATCCCTGACGACGGACAGGGAACGTTTTTCTCACGGCATCTCTCGATAATCTTCGGGTGGATATGCTGATCTCGAAACCCGAACCCTACGCAAAGGAAGGCGGAAGCACTTGTTAGGGCTCTGTCTGCACCATTGATCGTGGTTCGAAATGGATCTTCGTGCGTTTTTTCATACTTGTTCAGGCCAGGAGTCACGATCAGCGGAGTGTAGCCACTTGATGGAAGGTCAAAGAGCGGTAGCCCAACAGTTCGATCATCCGCGGTCCGAAACCAGTCGAGAGACCCATGGACTTTCCAGATTTTCACGACCCTGGACGCCTTCGCTCCGTGCAAGAACTTAACTCGCCCGCTGCTCTCCCACTTCTGTACATACCCCGGCGCAAAGCCGGTCTGAAACAAAATGCCCTTGGCGTTGCAGGCATATTCTGCGACTCGATCATAGTTCGTCGTAACGATGTGAGCCTCGGTTTGAGTGCTTTTGAACATCCCAACAAGCAAGTTACCAAGTGCAAACTCAGCACCATCGGACGCCGCAGCATCCAAGAGAACCCTGTCCTTCCCATTTACACATTGCCAGGTCAGCCGGACAATTTTCGCAAGGAGCGTTTCTGGCAATGTCTTGCCTTCCAATGCGGCTTCGAGGTGATCACCGTTTGCAAGCGCTGTCCTAACCAATATCCAAGCGTCTTCTTCGGCCGTCCCGTCAGCCTGCAATTCACCCTGGAGGAATTCGCTCAGAGCTCCCATGCTCGGCAGATCATGGGGCATTGATGCACCGCTTCCAAGAACGATCGTAGGAGAACCCTGGAAGCAGGCCTGTGCAGATTTGGCGATATCTTCTGTCTTCAACTTATTACGTCATCCAAAAAGCGTATCAGAGCAGCCATACGCTCCAACAATTCAAGGTTGTTTTTCATTCGCGCACCACACTTCACTACTACATGGCGGGAATCAACAGAATTCAGAGCTTTTCAGATTTATGCCAGGTGGCTTCCCAACATTTGGTCCTTTTGCTGGACGATAGGCGCCCCGCAGCACTATGGGCGGATTCCGCAAAACTATGGGGTATCCGCAGCGCTATGGGAATTCCTACACACAGTTAGAAATCCAGATTCTCCACGCTCAGTGCGTTTTTCTGAATGAATTCGCGGCGGGGCTCGACAACATCGCCCATCAGTTTGGTGAACAGATCATCTGCCTCAACAATGTCATCTACGCGCACCTGCAAAAGTGTACGTGCATCCGGATCCAACGTGGTTTCCCATAGCTGATCCGGGTTCATTTCACCCAGACCTTTGTAGCGTTGCAACGACAGGCCCTTTTCTCCCTCTTCCAGAATCGCGCGAAGCAGATCCAGCGGGCCGTGAATGAGCTGAGACCGGTCACGGCGGACCAGTGTCGCCGAAGTGTTGTAAACCTCTTGCAGGCTTTGCGTGAAGCTGCCGGTCTTACGCGCTTCGCCTGAGCGCAGCATGGGACCGTCCAGCGTGCGCACCTCTTCCACGCCGCGCAAGATGCGGGCCAGACGGATGCCGTGGTCCTGCGTGATGCGACCCTGCCAGCCGCGCTCGTATTCCAGTGCGATCAGGTCCAGACGAGCCGCGACTTTGTCGGCCACACCTTGCAAGTCTGCATCGACCGCGCCGGGCACAAAGGCCCCGGCAACGGCGGCCTGTTCCAGAATGTGGCGCGGATAATGAGTCGGGAAGGCGTCCAACACACGCTTCAACTGGCGCGCTTCGTCCACCACGCGGGCGAGGTCCTGGCCGACAATCTCTTCACCCGAGCCGAGTTTCAACACGGCCCCATCGACGCCCTGATTGATCAGGTAGTCATCCAGTGCGGCCTGATCTTTCAGGTAAACTTCTGATTTACCACGGGAAACCTTATAAAGCGGTGGCTGAGCGATGTAGAGGTATCCGCCCTCAATCAGTTCAGGCATCTGCCGGTAGAAGAAGGTCAGCAGCAACGTCCGGATATGCGCGCCATCCACGTCGGCATCAGTCATGATGACGATCTTGTGGTAGCGCAGTTTTTCGACGTTGAACTCATCGCGGCCGATGCCCGTGCCCAGCGCCATCACAAGGTTGCCAATTTCCTGAGACGAAAGCATCCGGTCAAACCGGGCCCGTTCCACATTCAGGATTTTCCCGCGCAAAGGTAGAACAGCCTGAGTCAACCGGTCCCGACCTGTCTGCGCAGACCCCCCGGCCGAGTCGCCCTCGACCAGGAAGACTTCGGTCTTGGACGGATCTTTTTCAGAACAATCCTTCAGCTTGCCCGCCAGATAGTTCACATCCATCGCCGTCTTTCGGCGGGTCAGTTCACGGGCTTTTCGCGCAGCCTCACGGGCCAAGGCGGCCTCGATGATCTTGCCGACGATGCCCTTGGCTTCATTGGGGTTTTCCTCAAACCACTCGGCCAGTTTTTCGTTCATCAAGCCTTCGACCGCCGGCCGCACCTCGGACGAGACCAGTTTGTCCTTAGTTTGAGACGAGAATTTCGGGTCGGGTACTTTGACTGACAGCACGCAGGTCAGACCTTCGCGCGCATCGTCACCGGTGAAGCTGACCTTTTCCTTCTTCGCAATCCCGCTGGACTGGGCATAGTTGTTGATCGTCCGGGTCAACGCGCCGCGGAACCCAGCCACGTGGGCACCACCGTCTCGCTGCGGGATGTTGTTGGTAAAGGGCAGCACCGTCTCGTGGTAGCTGTCATTCCACCACATTGCGATCTCGACGCCGATATCGTCGCGCTCACCCTTGATGTAGATCGGCTCAGACATGGCCGGGGTTTTCGAGCGGTCCAGGTACTTAACGAATTCCTTGACGCCACCCTCATAGAAAAGCTCGGTTTCCAGCCTCTCGGCGGGGCGTTCGTCGATCAGTATGATCCGTACACCCGAGTTCAGGAAGGCCAACTCGCGCAGACGCTTTTCCAGCGTCTCAAACGAGTATTCAAGGTTCGAGAACGTGTTGGTCGAGGCCAGAAACCGCACCTCGGTTCCTGTCCGGTCGCCGCACTCACCGACCACTTTCAGATGCTCTGCCGTCTCTCCGCCTTCAAAGCGCGCGACATGCTCCTTGCCAGAGCGCCAGATACGCAGCTCCAGCCAATCCGACAATGCGTTCACCACCGAAACACCCACACCGTGCAGACCGCCCGACACCTTGTACGAGTTGCTGTCGAATTTACCACCAGCGTGCAGCTGAGTCATGATGACTTCAGCGGCCGAGACGCCTTCTTCAGGGTGAATATCGACAGGAATTCCGCGTCCGTTGTCGCTGACCGAGACGCTCGAATCCGCGTGGATTTTCACAGTCACATGGTCTGCGTGATCAGCCAAGGCTTCATCGATCCCGTTATCGACAACCTCATACACCATATGGTGCAGACCCGAACCATCATCCGTGTCCCCGATATACATGCCGGGGCGCTTACGAACGGCTTCCAAGCCTTTGAGAACTTTGATGGAATCTGCGCCGTATTCTTGAGGAGCCTGTGCGTCTTCGGACATTCAGTCAGTACCTATATTATTTTGGTAACTTATACGTTTTCTTGTGGGGATTGTCACGCGATCCCCCAATATTTTGTGTTTGTTTGAGTTGTTTTTTACCCGCCCGGGCCCGGCTCATAGCCGGTCGATATCAGACGCGATATCCGCAGCAATTTCCAGCGCATCGACATCCTTGCGTTCCGCCGACAATCGCAGCCCGAGAATGTCTGACTGATATCGCGCCGCAAGTCTATCCGGATCATGATCAGCCCTGATTTCGCCTGTGTCCTGAGCACTTCGAAACAACTCAGCAAAACATGCCTTCATCTCAGTCATGTGGCGCGCAGCCTGATCCGCAAGATCGTGATCCTTCGCCTGCAACTCGGCATATGTCTTTGCCAGCATGCAAGCCTTCGTCGGGTTCTCGACGGCCTCAATTACCAAACGAGGTTGCGCTTTCAGCGCTTCCTTCGGGCCCAGCTTCTCCGCCAGGGCCTTTATGCGTGCGACACCCTCATTCGCATAGCTCTCCAGCGTCAGAGCATAGAGCGCATCCTTCGACCCGAAAGCCGCATAAAAGCTGCCGGGCTTCAGCTTCAATTCCCGCTCTAGATCCTTCAGCGATGTCCCAGCCCAGCCCTGACGCCAGAAGATATCTCTCGCCTTTGCGATCAATGCGTCACGGTCATATGCGGGTTTGCGGGGCATCAGCATCACCAATTCTTGAACGTTCGCTCAAATATATACTTGAGTGATCGCTCAAGAAACCCTAAATACGACCCATCACGCCAGAAACAGGAGTTCCGACATGGCCACTTTCCCGTCTCACGACCTCGAAACCGCCCCTGAAGGGTCAAAACCACTTCTTGAAAAATCTCAGGCCGCATTTGGTCGCTTGCCTGGCCTGCACAAGGTGATGGCCGAAAGCCCTCAACACCTGGAAGGTTATCAGGTCCTGCATGGCCTGTTCCTGCAGACCGATTTCGACAATGAAGAAAAAACCGTCGTCTGGCAGACCATCAACGTGGAAAACGAATGCCACTACTGCGTGCCCGCGCACACCGGCATCGCCAAGATGATGAAGGTCTCGGACGAGATTTCCGAGGCCCTGCGCAACGAAACTCCGCTGCCCTCAGCCAAGCTTGAGGCGCTGCGCACCTTCACCCTGCAGGTGATGGAAACACGCGGCAACCCGACCGAGGAACAGCTGCAGGCGTTCTTTGACGCGGGCTATTCGCACCGTGCGGTTCTGGATGTGGTGTTGGGTCTGGCGCAGAAAACCATGTCGAACTACATCAACCACATGGCCAAAACCCCGGTCGACGAAGTTATGCGCGGCTTCCTGTGGGAACGTAAAGTCAGCGAACCGGCCTAACCAGCCACGACCGAGCCCTCATCGCCTTCGGTAACCACCAGCGATTGAGCTTGGTCCCCCAGTTCCGCAAACAGTTCAGGCCCGGTGCCCGTCATCCAGGCCTGAGCCCCCAGCGCGCAAATCTCGTCATAAAGCGCCGCGCGCCGATCCGCGTCAAGATGGGCGGCCACCTCATCTAACAGAACAATTGGCGGCGCCCCCACCATCCCGGCCAGCGCCCGCGCATTCGACAAGATCAACGAAACCAAAAGCGCCTTCTGTTCTCCGGTTGAACAGTCTTTGGCCGGAACGCCCTTTGCTGCAAACACACCGTACAAGTCCGAACGATGAGGCCCCACCAAAGTCCGGCCTGCCGCCAGATCACGAAACCGACTTTCGCTCAAAGCCTCACGCAGATCCTCTGCTGACCCGGGCATCGCGCCTTCTGTTTGTACCAGCTCCAGTTCAGCAGACGGAAAAGCCGTTTCCGCAAGTTCCTGCGCCGCGCGCAGATGCTCCAGCGCCGCCAGACGCGCCATATGAATGCGATGTCCCGTCTCGGCCAACTGCCCCTCAAGCGCGGCATACCAATGCGCATCACGCACCTGCTCTTTCAGCAGACGGTTCCGTTCCCGCATGGCTTTTTCATAGGTTAAAGACGCTTCGGCATGGGCCGGGTCAAAGCTCAGCGCGATACGGTCCAAGAACCGCCGTCGCCCCTCGGCCCCTTCGATCCATAGCCGGTCCATCGAAGGGACCAGCCACACAACCCGCGCCAGTTTCCCCAACTCGATCTGGTTCGAGGTTTTTTCGTCAATCCGAACCTGCCGCGCCGCGCCGCCCTCGGACCAGGTTTCGATCTCATAACGCTGCCCCTGCGCGTCCAATACCCCAGACAACTTCCAGCCCAGCGCCTCGGGCCGTCGCGCCATCTCAGCCGCGCTCGCCCGTCGCATCCCGCGCCCGGGTGAAAACAGGGACACCGCTTCCAATATGTTGGTCTTGCCCGCGCCGTTGGGTCCATGAATGGCAACGGGCCGTCCATCCAACGACAACCGCGCCAGTTTATGAGATCGAAAATGCGAGACCGTAAGCTCGGTCAGGGCCAATCCCATGACCCCTCCCTTCATCTTTTCAAAAATACTCCCGCCGGAGGCTTGGCGCGTCAGCGCGATCAGACGCGCATCGGCATGACCACATAAACCGCGCTGAGATCATTGCCTTCACGCATCAGCGTTGGGTCTCCAGCCGAATTGAACAGAAAAACCGCGTTCTCACGATCGACCTGAGACGCAATCTCCAGCAGGTATTTAGCGTTGAACCCGATCTCCAGCCGTTCGTCGCCGTATGCAACGGCCAGCTCTTCTTCAGCCGCGCCGCTATCTGGCGCGTTGACGGACAGGATCAGCTTGTCACCGTCCAGTTGCAGCTTCACCGCCCGAGACCGTTCCGACGACACAGTGGCCACTCGGTCGACGGCCTGCGCGAACTCGGCAGCATCGACCTCAAGCTTGCGGGTGTTCCCTTGCGGTATGACGCGTGTGTAATCGGGGAAGGTGCCATCGATGACTTTCGAGGTCAGCGTAATATCCGGCGTGGCAAAGCGCACCTTGGTTTCGCTGACCGAAACGGCGATATCCATTTCATCGTCATCCAGCAGCTTGCGCAACTCACCCACGGTTTTGCGCGGAACAATCACGCCGGGCATGTCTGCCGCCCCGTCCGGCAGATCCGCATCGATACGCGCCAGACGGTGGCCATCGGTGGCCACACAGCGCAGAACCTTACCGCTGTCCGAGCCGTCAGCGACGTGCATGTAGACACCATTCAGATAATACCGGGTCTCTTCCGTAGAGATGGCGAATTTCGATTTGTCGAACAACCGGCGTAGCAATGCCGCCGACGCGGTGAAATTCGATTGATATTCCGAGGACGCCATTACCGGGAAATCCTCTTTTGGCAGCGTCGCCAGCGAGAAATTCGACCGCCCCGCCTCAACCGTCAGACGGCCTGCAGCGCTGTCAGCGGTCAGCGTGACCAACGCACCGTCGGGCAGTTTGCGCACGATTTCATGCAAGGTGGTCGCCGCAACTGTGGTCGCCCCGGCTTTCTCGACCTGCGCCGAAGCCTTGTCGACCACTTCAATGTCCAGATCGGTGGCGCGGAACTGCGCCACATCGCCTTCAGCCTCAATCAGCACGTTGGCAAGTATGGGAATGGTATTGCGGCGTTCCACTACGGATTGGGCCTGCGAAACGGCCTTGAGAAGGGTGCCGCGTTCGATGCTGATCTTCATACCCTCAGTTCCTCTGACTTGCGTACCGACATGGGCGGGACTGGCACGTTAGCGGTTCCACCCTGAGGCACAAGGATTTTTTACGGATTTCTGGGTTGGAATACCCCAAGCGTCAAGGGCAGCGTGCCCGGCAGGCATCAGTTCCGGTCCAACCGTGGATAAATGCGCACAAGAAAACGCCCCGGAATGTATGTCCGGGGCATTTTCTTACAATGCAGGCGCGGATCAGGCTTCGAGCGCCCGGCGCAGCATTTCCACATCTTCAGCGATCTGACCATCGGTCAACTTCAGCTCTTCGATGCGTTTCACACCATGCATGACCGTTGTATGGTCCCGCCCGCCAAAACGGCGGCCAATCTCTGGCAGAGAGCGACTGGTGAGCTGTTTGCATAGATACATCGCCACCTGACGCGGACGCGCGTAAGAGCGCAGGCGCTTGGGGCCGATGATATCAGAAAGGCGAATGTTGTAGTACTCGGACACTTTCCGCTGGATCTCTTCAACGGTGATTTTGCGTTCCGAGGCCCGCAGCACATCTGCCAGACAATCCTGCGTCAACTCCATATCGATCTCGCGACCAACCAGCGAAGCGAAGGCGAATAGGCGAGTAAGAGCGCCTTCCAGCACGCGGACATTGGTCGAGATACGATGGGCCAGGAATTCCAGAACACCGTCGGCAATCGACAGATCGGGATACGAACTGCTGTATTGCTGAACCTTGTTCTGCAAGATGCCCAGCCGCAGTTCATAATCGGTCGGGTGCAGGTCAACCACCAAGCCACATTGCAGGCGCGACTTCACACGGTCTTCCAGATCCTTGATCTCACCCGGAGCGCGGTCGGCCGAAATGATGATCTGCTTGTTCTGATCCACCAGCGCATTGAAGGTGTGAAAGAACTCTTCCTGGGTCGAATCCTTGCCCGCGATGAATTGCACGTCATCCACCATCAACACATCGACCGACCGGAACAGGTGTTTGAAATCCATCATCCGGCGTTCGCGCAGGGCCTGAACAAAGCGATACATGAATTGCTCGGCCGACAGGTAGAGCACGTTCAACTCAGGATGCTTGGTTTTCAGTTCCCATGCGATGGCGTGCATCAGGTGGGTTTTACCCAAACCAACGCCGCCATACAGAACCAGCGGGTTGAACGTCACGGGACCACCTTCCGACACTCGGCGCGCGGCGGCATGGGCCAGTTCGTTGGGTTTGCCCACAACAAAACTGTCAAAGGTAAAGCGGGAATCCAGCGGCGCGGCCTGCAGCGACTCCAGTGCATCCTGCGCAACTTCCGT
This sequence comes from Ruegeria sp. CDSA021, assembly GCF_059612325.1. NCBI lineage: Bacteria > Pseudomonadati > Pseudomonadota > Alphaproteobacteria > Rhodobacterales > Roseobacteraceae > Ruegeria > Ruegeria sp. CDSA021. The sequence continues at coordinate 90,402 of NZ_JBXWQJ010000017.1, read as the reverse complement.
CACTGGTGCGGTAACGCGTTCCGGATCTGCTGCACGGGTCGCCGGAACCGTCGGCTTCGGACGTGCCGGGGAATTTGCAGCAACATGGAAATCCAGTCGCTGTACAGTTTCACCCGCTGTGTTCAGCTCATACAAGATAAGGTCTGCAAAATTCTGACTGACGTAGTTGCCCATAAAATTGGTCGGCACGGAAAAGACCGCTACGCCATTCTGCAGCTCCTTGAATTCCAAAGGCTCGATCCAGGTAGTGTAATTGTTCCGACCAACAGCCTTCAGCAACTTGTTTCGCAATAGTCCCCATTTCTCTTGTGTCATTCAGCGCCTCACGCATCCCATTCTTATTGGCCTGTCGGCCTTATTCATACAACCCGGTTGCCCGGTTAAGAATTCACACGCTCAAAGCTATCCCGTCGCCAAACCTGACCGGTTTGGCGGGATATCTTCACGAATACGCGCATGTCCGGAAGCAGACGCTCGGCAATAGCAAGCGTCCGGAAACCGGGCTGCATTTCGTACTCTCATTTTATTAGACAGGGCCGAGAGTACCGGGTTTATCCCGGAGTTCACGGCAGATCGGCAGCCTGACAACAGCCAGTCGTCGACAACTTCTTCCAATCGCCCTGATGCCCGTCAGTCCGACCAGAGAAACAGCCTGTCCCCCCAAGCGAGTGAATCGCTGACTTCAGTGGTAGCAAGATGGGATAGGGCCCGGCAACGAAACTCTGATATTGACTCGGTTCTTTGACCGAAAGAATCTCTCAGATTTGTGAAGGCGCGGTTTTCCGGCAACACGAAAAAAGGCGCCGCTCTACGCGACGCCCTGAATATTAGATCAGCCCTGCTGACATGACCCTTGGTCAATCTGAGGCATTAGCCCAGTGCTTTGACGCGTGCCGACAGGCGCGACATCTTGCGGGCTGCGGTGTTCTTGTGGAACACACCTTTGGTGACGCCGCGCATCAGTTCAGGCTGAGCCGCACGCAGAGCAGCGGTTGCCGCGCCCTTGTCACCAGAAGCAATCGCTTCTTCGACTTTACGCAGATAGGTACGGATGCGCGAACGACGCGCTTTGTTGATTGCGAAACGCTTTTCGTTTTGACGTGCGCGTTTCTTTGCCTGGGGCGAATTTGCCATGTGTTTCTGACCTTCGTTCGGTACGGTTATCTTGGGTTGCGCGCCACGGACATATCCGCACCGGATCAGAAATCACGAGTGTGAGTCGGGCCAAGCGGGCCGCACGCGCATGTATAGCGGGGGTCTCTACCCAAGTTTTCAGTGTTTGCCAAGCCGATTCTTCCCGTCGGGGCTTTGGCCACAAAAATGGCGGGCTGGGCCCGCCTGCTTTGTATCCGCTAAGTTTGGCTTACTTGTCGCGGAACTGCGCCGCGCGCTTTTCAAGGAAAGCTGCCATGCCTTCCTTTTGATCTTCTGTCGCGAACATCGAATGGAACACGCGGCGTTCGAACAACATGCCTTCGCTCAGCGGAAGTTCATAGCTGCGATTCACCGCCTCTTTGGCCGCCATCGCGGTCAGTTGCGATTTCTCGGCAATCTTCTGGGCCGCGCCAACGGCCTCTTCGATCAGCTTCTTGGCCGGAACCACACGGCTGACCAGCCCGGCGCGCTCGGCCTCTTCGGCGTCCATGAAACGACCGGTCAGATTCATGTCCATCGACTTGGACTTGCCCACGAACCGCGTCAGACGCTGGCTGCCGCCCAGGCCGGCAATAACGCCCAGATTGATTTCGGGTTGCCCGAATTTGGCCGTGTCCGCCGCGATGATGAAATCGCACAGCATCGCCAATTCGCATCCGCCGCCCAGCGCATAACCTGCAACAGCCGCAATGACCGGCTTGCGAATCGCCGAAACCCGATCATTGGCATCGGCAAACAGATTCACATTGTAGACGTCCACAAAACTCATCTCGGACATTTCCTTGATGTCCGCGCCTGCGGCAAAAGCCTTGTCCGATCCGGTGATCACGATGCACCGCACCTTGTCGTTGCGGTCTGCATCTTCCAGCGCCTCGCACAGCTCACCCAGCAACTGGGTGTTCAGCGCGTTCATCGCGTCCGGTCGATTGAGCTTGATAAGGGCGACGTGGTCTTCGATTTCGACGATGATCGTCTCAAAAGCCATGAGGTGTAAGCTTCCGGTTGTTCCGTTCAAGTACGATTCCTTACCACGCGAAAAACTTGGATCAAGTTATCTTTGGCATTGCGCACAATAGAAGGATGAGCGACCGGACTGGGTGATTCTCTTGATTGCGGCGCCACAGCCCTCTGTCCGGCAGGGCTCTCCCTCGCGCCCATAGACGTCAAAGCTGTGCTGAAAATATCCAAGTTCTCCATCGGCTTGGCGAAAATCCCGCAGGGATGAGCCACCCGCTTCGATGGCGCTCTGCAATACCTGCCGGATGATCGGAACCAAAGCAGCGACACGCGATGCCGAAATTTGTCCGGCTTTGCGACGTGGCGACACCTTGCCGCGATAAAGCGCCTCACAGACATAGATATTCCCCAATCCGGCAACGATTCCCTGATCCAACAGCGCCGATTTAACCGGAGTGTTCTTTCCATTGAATGCGTCGATCAGGTGTTGTTCGTGGAAATCATTGCCCAAAGGTTCTGGCCCCAGAACCGACAGCAGCTTGTGGTCTTCGGCCGTTGCTGTCGGCAGCAGGTCCATAGCACCGAACCGACGCGGGTCATTGAATGTCACGCGGGCACCGTTAGCCATGTGAAAAACGACGTGGTCATGTTTCTCAGGCATCGGATGCTCATGCACAAACTGCCCCAACGGATCGCCCGACACCGTCATGCGGCCCGACATGCCCAGATGGATCAGCAGCGTCTCGCCACTGGTGAGATCTGCCAGAATGTATTTCGACCGCCGTCGCAAACGATCCACCCGCTGCCCGGTTAACCGCTCGGCCATGCGCTCGGGGAACGGCCAGCGCAGATCAGGGCGATTCACATCGGTCTTTTCGATGACCACCCCTTCCATCGCAGGACTCAGGCCGCGTCTTACTGTCTCGACCTCGGGCAATTCCGGCATTACACGGCTCCTAATTCAAAGGGCCGCATTGTGCCCGTCTCTCTTGGCCCTATAACAGAGACTAAATTCGACAAACGGCAAGGCAAATGTCCGACAACAGCGACAAGACCACTCATTTCGGGTTCGAAACCGTGCGCGAGGCCGACAAGGCCGGGCGCGTGCAGGGCGTGTTCAACTCGGTTGCCTCGAAATATGACGTTATGAACGATGTCATGTCGATGGGCATCCACCGGGTCTGGAAAGACGCGATGATGGACTGGCTGGCACCGCGTCCCGGCCAACGTCTTCTGGACGTGGCGGGCGGCACGGGCGACATCTCCTTCCGCTTCCTCAAACGCGCAGGCCATGGCCACGCCACCGTTCTGGACCTGACCGAACCGATGCTGGTCGAAGGCCGGCAACGCGCCGAGGCCGACCAGATGTCGGACAGCCTGAACTGGGTGGTCGGCGATGCCATGGCCCTGCCGTTCGAAAACAACACGTTTGATGTCTACACGATCTCTTTTGGCATCCGGAACGTGACTCGCCCGCAAGACGCCCTGAACGAAGCTTACCGCGTACTGAAACCCGGTGGCCGTCTGATGGTTCTGGAGTTCAGTCAGCTGCCCAATGACGGGCTGCAAAAGCTCTATGATCTCTACAGCTTCAACATCATCCCCCGCATGGGCAAGCTGATCGCCAACGATTATGACAGCTACCAGTACCTGGTGGAATCGATCCGCAAATTCCCCGATCAAGAGACATTTCTGGGCATGGTTCGCACCGCGGGCTTCGAGAACGCCAAATACCGAAACCTGAGCATGGGCATCGCCGCGCTGCATTCCGGCTGGAAAATCTGATGCGTGGTCCTCACAACATCATCCGCCTGATCCGCACAGGCGCCACTTTGGAGCGCACCGGAGCCATGAACGTGGTGCTGGACGCCTTTGAGGCCCCCCGGTCGCTGCGGTTTGTTGCCCATGCGTTGGGCAAACCGTTCCAATGGCTGGGCTACAAAGGCGATCCTGATATGCCACCGGCCACCCGTGCCCTGACGGCGCTGGGTCCAGCCTACATCAAGTTCGGTCAGGTGCTGTCTACCCGCCCCGATGTTGTCGGCAACGAACTGGCCGAGCAGTTGCGCGTGCTTCAGGACAAATTGCCCCCTTTCTCCAAGTCTGAAGCCATGGCCGAAGTGGAAAAGGAACTGGGTCAGCCTGTCGCCGAGATCTTCAGTGAATTCAGTGAACCCATTGCCGCCGCATCCATCGCGCAAGTCCATAAAGCCAAACTGGTCAGCAACGGTGAGGATGTAGCCGTCAAGGTCCTTCGCCCCAATATCGAACGCGCCTTTCGTAAGGATGTGGACGCGTTCTATTTCGCGGCCCGCATCGTACAGCTTTTTGCCCCCGGCGCGCGTCGCTTGCGCCCGATGGAAGTGATCGAACATTTCGATGGCGTTGTCCGAGGTGAACTTGATCTGCGGCTGGAAAGCTCCGCTGCATCGGAATACGCCGCGAATACCAAGGATGATGCCGGGTTCTGGCTGCCACCTGTGGTATGGTCCCTTTCAGCCCGTCGTGTCATGACGCTCAGCTGGGCCGACGGTATTCCGCTGGGCGATAACGCCGCACTTGATGCGGCAGGTCATAACCGCCGCGATCTGGCCGAACGTGTGCTGCGCCTGTTCTTGCTGCACGCCCTGCGTGACGGCTATTTCCACGCCGACATGCACCAGGGCAACCTGAAGGTCGCCGCAAACGGTGACATCATCGCCTATGATTACGGCATCATGGGTCATATCGACGAATATACCCGCCGGGTCTATGCCGAGATTCTTTTTGGCTTCATCCGCCGCGATTACAAGCGCGTGGCCGAGGTGCATTTCGAAGCGGGCTATGTCCCCGCCAACCGGGACGTGGATGAATTCGCCCGCGCCCTGCGCGCGGTCGGTGAACCCATTTTCGGGATGGATGCCTCTCATATCTCGATGGGCCGCCTACTGAACTACCTCTTCGAGGTGACAGAACGGTTCGGCATGGAAACTAGAACCGAACTGATCCTGCTGCAACGCACGATGGTGGTGGTTGAAGGCGTGGCGCGCTCACTCGACGATCACATGAACATCTGGGAGGTCGCCCGCCCGGTGGTCGAAGACTATATCAAACGCTCTATCGGTCCACGCGCCGCTCTACGGGATTTTGGAAAAACCGCAATGGTTCTTGCCCGTTTCGGCCCGCGCCTGCCGGCACTCGTCGAAAACGCGCTGATTGCGCAAACCCAAAAAGACGATCAGAAGAACAATGGCCTTGGCACGTATGTCTTACCCGCGGTTCTCGGCGTCGGGTTCGGCATAGCCGCTACGCTGATTGCTATAGCACTCAGCTAAGGCAAACCCGCCCGCTTCATCTGGCCATAAATATCCTCGGGGGGAATTGCGCCACGGCGCATTGGGGGGCAAGCAGCCCCCCTCCGCCAGTCCGGTTCAGAGCCGCTCTATGGCAAGCGCGATTCCCTGACCACCGCCAATGCACATGGTGATCAAAGCTTTTGATCCACCCGTACGCTCCAACTCATACAGCGCTTTCAAGGTGATGATCGCGCCGGTTGCGCCAACTGGATGGCCCAAAGCAATGGCGCCCCCATTTGGGTTCACCTTGGCGGCGTCCAGACCGAGTTCCTGATTCACAGCCAGTGCTTGTGCGGCAAAGGCTTCGTTGCTTTCGATCACATCGAAATCGCCAGCCGACAAACCTGTCTTCTTGAACAGGTTTTGAACAGCCGGAACCGGGCCAATACCCATAACTTCGGGCCGCACGCCGGCATGAGCATAGCCGATCACTCGTGCTTTTGGTTTCAGACCAGCTTTCTCTGCCGCGCTCGCCGTTGCCAGAACCATCGCCGCAGCGCCGTCATTGATGCCCGACGCGTTCCCTGCCGTCACGCGCCCGTCTTTCTTGAATACCGGCCTCAAGCCAGCCAGCGCCTCTACCGTCGTTGCTTTGGGGTGTTCATCGACCTTGAAATCGACCATGTCTCGCTTGACCTTGACCTGCACCGACGCGATTTGGTTTTCGAAAAATCCCCCCTCAATCGCAGCTGCCGCACGGGCCTGGCTGGTCATGGCAAACTCATCCATCTGTTCACGGCTGATCTGGTGTTCATCCGCCACATTTTCGGCCGTGATACCCATATGCCCTGTGCCAAACGGGCAATTCAGCGCGCCCAGCATCATATCCAGCGAAGAAACGTCGCCCATCTTCGCGCCCCAGCGCGCCTGAGGAACAATGTAAGGGCTACGCGACATGCTCTCAGCACCGCCCGCCACGGCAAATTCTGCGTCGCCCAGCATCAAGGACTGCACTGCGGATACGATAGCCTGAGCCCCGGAACCACACAGACGGTTTACGTTCATCGCCGGTGTACCGTTGGGAATGCCCGCCTGCATCGCGGCCACACGCGACAAATACATGTCACGTGGTTCGGTGTTGATGACATGACCAAAGACAACACTGCCGATCTGCCCACCTTCGACTCCCGAGCGTTCAAGGGCCGCTTCCGTTGCAACAGTGGCCAGATCAATCGGAGCCGTTGAGGCCAAAGTGCCGCCAAATGTGCCGATGGCGGTACGCGCACCATCCAGAATCACTACGTCAGTCATGTTTTCTCCTCCAAAACCCGCGCGCATTATGCACGTGCAGCATGATCTTCAAATTTGACTCACTGTCACGCCCGGAATTGACATTACGTTGCGCAACACGCATGGATTCCGTCATGACGGAAAATACAGACGATATCCTGAACCTTTTACCTGCACGCCTGAAAGAAGCGCGTCGGGCCAAAGGGCTATCCCTCGAGGCAGTTGCGAACCTCAGCGGCGTTTCCCGGTCCATGGTCAGCCAGATTGAGCGCGGAGAAAGCAGCCCTACGATCTCGACCCTGTGGAACCTGACCCGCGCCTTGCAGGTGGATTTTGCAGGTCTGTTGGAAGGCGCAAAAGCCAGTGACCAGATCGAGGTTCTGCGAACGTCTGAGGTCCCCAGCATCGATAATATGGGACAAAATTGCCGAATTCGCATCCTATCCCCGCCGGAAGAGGCCGGAGGGCACGAGGTCTACGATATTGAGTTTGAAGAAGGCGGAGCTTTGAACAGCCAGCCTCACGCCCGTGGCGCACGTGAACAACTGACGGTGCTGGAAGGCGCAGTCAGAGTCACGTCCGGCAGCGCCGTCTCGGACCTCAGCCAAGGAGACACCGCCCGCTATGCCGCAGACATTGCACATTCCATTTCCGCCAAAGGACCCGCACGAGTTTTCCTGATTGTGAAAAACGCCTGAAACTGGCAAGTTTCCGCCTTCACGGAAATTTTTCCTCCATATTGTAATTCCCCTATTTGGGAAATTCATCCGCTATGTTAGATGTGCGACTCAGTTGAACGGAGGTCGCCATGGCAGATGCATTCCTGTCCCACATCACGGGCACACTCGCGCAGATCAAATCCGAAGGGTTGTACAAGCGCGAACGAATGATCACCTCGCCTCAGGGCGGTGAGATTACGGTAGGCGAAAAACAGGTCATCAACCTGTGCGCCAATAACTATCTGGGTCTGGCCGATCACCCCGCGCTGATCGATGCCGCGACGAAGGCTATGGGTCCAAAAGGCTTTGGCATGGCCTCGGTTCGGTTCATCTGCGGCACGCAGGATATTCACCGCGACTTGGAACAGAAACTGGCGGCATTCCTGAACAAGGACGACACCATCCTTTTTGCTGCCTGTTTCGATGCCAATGGTGGTCTTTTTGAACCGCTGCTCGGGCCCGAAGATGCCATTATCTCGGACAGTCTGAACCATGCCTCGATCATCGACGGGGTACGCCTGTGCAAGGCCAAGCGCTATCGCTATCTGAACAATGACATGAACGACCTCGAAGCCTGGTTGAAACAGGCGCGCGAGGATGGCGCACGGCATATCATGATTGCGACCGACGGCGTATTTTCGATGGATGGCTATCTGGCCAATCTGCCGAAAGTCCGCGAGTTGGCTGACCAGTATGATGCAATTGTCATGGTCGATGACTGCCATGCCACCGGCTTTATGGGGCCAAACGGAGCAGGCACGCCGGATCACTTCGGCGTCGACGTGGACATTCTGACGGGCACTTTGGGCAAGGCACTTGGGGGGGCAATCGGCGGTTACATCGCCGGGCCGCAGCCAGTGATCGACCTGCTGCGGCAGCGGGCGCGGCCCTATCTGTTCTCGAATTCGCTGCCGCCCTCCATCGTCGCCGCCGGGCTGGAAGCGATCCGCCTGGTCGAAGAAGGTGCCATGCTGCGCGCCCAGTTGTTCGGAAACGCCAAATACTGGCGCGCCGGGTTGGAAAAGCTGGGCTTTGACCTGCTGCCCGGTGAGCACCCGATCATCCCGGTGATGCTGGGTGAGGCTGCGCTGGCACAGGAAATGGCATCACGATTGTTCGACGAGGGCGTTTACGTTTCAGGCTTCTTCTTTCCGGTCGTCCCACGCGGGCAAGCACGGATCAGAACGCAGATGAATGCGGCGCTCACAAAGGATGAACTGGATCGCGCCTTGGCGGCCTTTGGCAAGGTTGGCACGGAACTCGGGGTCATCGAATGATCCTGCCGTCGGTCATAGACGCAATCGGCAACACCCCAATGGTCGAGTTGTCGCGTCTGTGTGCCCGGCTAAATCTGAACGGGCGTATCGTCGCCAAGCTGGATTACTTGCTGCCCGGTTTCTCGAAGAAAGATCGGGCTGCAAGGTCCATCATCGAAATGGCCCGTGCGGATGGTACGCTTGCGCAGGGACAAACTGTGGTCGAGCTGACATCCGGCAACATGGGCACAGGGCTCGCGATTGTGTGTGGTATCCTCGGACACCCTTTCATCGCGGTCATGAGTGCCGGTAACTCAGTCGAGCGCGCGCGCATGATGCGAGCCCTTGGGGCACAAGTGATCATTGTGCCCCAAGCCCCCGGCAGCAAGCCAGGTGAAGTCTCGGGGGCTGATCTTGAACTGGTCGATGCCGAGGCGAAGCGTATCACAACCGAACGCAATGCGTTTCGCGCCGATCAATTCGGGCATGCAGGAAACCCCAAAGCCCATGAAACAGGAACCGGACCCGAGATTTGGGCGCAGTCCGAAGGTGCCGTCACCGCGTTTTGCGATTTTGCCGGATCCGGCGGCACGCTGGCGGGTGCCGCAAAGTTCCTAAACCGACATGGCGTGCGCTGCTATGCCGTTGAACCCGAAGGCGCACGGGCCCTCGCCGGTGAAAGGATTTCGACCCCCGACCACCCCATACAGGGTGGCGGATATGCCATGAGTGAACTGGTGCATATGAATGGCACCGCACTTGCCGGACATCTCGCTGTGTCCGGAGAGGCTGCGCGGGAATGTGCGCGACTTCTGGCCCGTACCGAAGGAATATTCGCCGGCTACTCGGCAGGTGCGAACCTTTCTGCCGCAATTGAGCTGCTTCGCGGCCCTGAAGAGGGCGGCTGCATCGCAACCGTCATGTGCGACAGCGGCTTGAAATACCTTTCGACCGATTTGTGGGAGTAACAAAATGCGACCCAACACGATGAAAGCACTGGAGAAATCCAAGCCCCGGGAAGGGCTGTGGATGGTTCAGGCCCCGGTTCCCGAAATTGGCGCAGAAGAGGTGCTGATCAAGATCAACAAGACTGGTATATGCGGCACCGATATCCATATCTGGAACTGGGATGATTGGGCTGCCGCCACTGTGCCGGTCCCGATGATCACGGGCCACGAATTCGCCGGAGAGATCGTGGAAATAGGGCGCAACGATACCGGGCTTGAGATCGGCCAACGATGTTCCGGAGAGGGTCATCTGATCACGACTGACAGTAGACAGAGCCGCGCAGGAAAGTTCCACCTCGACCCCGGCACGCGCGGGATAGGCGTGAACGAACAGGGGGCTTTTGCACAATATCTGAAACTTCCCGCCTTCAACGTCGTGCCTCTGCCGGATGACGTGCCGGATGAAATCGGTGCCATCCTCGACCCTTTGGGCAATGCTGTTCATACGGCGCTGAGTTTCGATCTGCTTGGCGAAGATGTTCTGATCACCGGCGCTGGACCGATTGGTATCATGGCCGCAGCCGTCGCCCGTCATGCAGGCGCGCGTCACGTGGTGATCACCGACATCAACCCCGACCGTCTGAAACTGGCCGAACATGTGGTGCCAACCGTCCGCACTGTCGACGTGTCCAAGGAAGATTTGCAGGATGTCGTCACAGAATTGGGCATGAAGGAAGGCTTTGACGTTGGTCTGGAAATGTCTGGTTCTCAAGCGGCGCTGGATCAGATGGTTGAGGCATTGGTGATGGGTGGGAAAATCGCTTTGCTGGGGATTCCGCCGGGTAAATCTCCGGTCGATTGGTCGCGCATCGTGTTCAAGGCCATCACCATCAAGGGTGTCTACGGGCGTGAAATGTTCGAGACCTGGTACAAGATGATCGCCATGTTGCAAAACGGGCTGGATGTATCCCGTGTGATCACGCACCGAGTCAAGGTCGATGAGTTCGCTCAAGGCTTTGCAGCCATGAAATCCGGGCAGTCCGGCAAGGTTGTTTTGGATTGGACCTAAGGCTCTGGAACTGCGCGGGATTTGACCCTAAACAGAGGTAAACCCGCGTTGGAGGAGCATATGGGCGACAAGGATGACAGGTTTCTGGAACGCGGGATCGAGGACTCGCTGGTCACGGACTTCGCGCAGACCCATCGCAAAAGCTATGGTGATTTCCTTCAGCTCAAAACGCTGCTGAACCTGCAAAAGACCTTTCAGGATCCCGCGCAACCCGATGAGATGCTGTTCATCATCATCCATCAGGTCAGTGAGCTGTGGCTGAAACTGATGCATCACCAACTGGTCGAAGTGCGCCGGTTTCTGCAGCAGGATGAGTTCGGCCCAGCCATGAAGAACCTGGATCGGATCAAGGCGATCCAGAGACAGTTGATCGCGGCCTGGGAAACCCTGCTGACCATGACGCCCGCCGATTACATGACGTTCCGGCAAGCTTTGGGCAACTCTTCGGGATTTCAGAGCTATGGGTATCGGCAAATCGAGTTCATTCTGGGCAACAAGGATTCTTCGACCCTGAAAGTGCACCAGCATGACCCCGAGGTGATGGAGATGCTGAATGCCGCCCTAACCAAACCGTCGCTTTATGACGAAGTGCTGCATATGCTGGCCCGTCAGGGATTCGATATGCCCGCGGAACTGATCGAACGCGACTATGCCCAGCCTTACTCTGGTGATCCACGCGTGGTGCAGATCTGGGTCGAAGTGTTCCGCAATACGGACAAGTACTGGGATCTGTATGCGCTGGCTGAAAAACTGATGGACGTGGAAAGCCTGTTTCAGCGTTGGCGCTTTGACCACGCCACAGCCGTTGAACGCGTGATCGGGATGCAACCGGGTACCGGGGGATCCAGCGGCGTCGCCTTTTTGCGCAAAGCACTTGAACTGCGATTTTTCCACGACCTCTATGATATGCGCACCGAACTTATGTATAGCGAGCAGGGCTGAAACATGCTGTATCGTGGTTTTTCGCAAACCGAGCTGGAACGGGAATATTCCCCAAGCACGATGATCGGCGGCGACCTGTCACCTTATCTTGCAAGCTATCAGGCGCTGAGCGCGCAGGCGCGGTCAGAGTTTCCCGTGCAGGAAAAGCTGGCTTATGGCAACAGCCCGAACCAGGTTCTGGATTACTTTCCCGCAAAAGGGGCAGGCGCGCCGCTGCATGTCTTCGTTCACGGCGGCTATTGGCAGGCGCTCAGCCAACGCGAGTCGGCGATGATGGCCCCGGCGCTGATTGAGGCAGAACACTCCTTTGCAACCCTGAACTACACACTCGCCCCGGATGCGCGAATCGGCGAAATGATCGAGGAATGCCGCGACGCGCTGTTGTGGCTGACGTCTCAGGCCGGAACGCTTGGGTTCGATTCCTCACGGATCACCTTGTCAGGGCACAGTGCCGGAGCGCACCTGGCGGCGATGATCATGGCGACCTCGTCTGACGCGCTGGCCAAAGCAGGGCTGCGGATTCGGGATGTAATTCTGATCAGCGGTATTTACGATCTGGAGCCTATAAGCCTGATGTCTGTAAACGACCCGCTGCAATTGACACCGGTTGAAGTGAACGACCTCTCGCCCATTCGAAACCTGCCCCGACCCGGGCCACGCTATTACGTGACAGTGGCCGAACGGGACACACCCGAGTTCATCCGCCAAAGCCGGGATTATGCGGAACGGCTGCGCAAGGCCGGGCATTCCGTCAGCTTCGATCTGAAAAAAGGGATGCAGCATTTTGATATCATCATGCATTCAGAAACGTTTCTGCCCACATCTCGCTAGTCACACGTGTTGGACGTCTGTCAAAACTGACCTTTGCTTCTAAATCGGAAGCAACCACCACGAACCGGAAAATTGTGGTTGAAACAAGATGGTCCGGTTCGAGCCCGTAGCAGACGCTCTCTTCAGACCGTGCTATCATTCAGGTGAAGAGGTTTTCAGTCGATGAACACTCCATCGGGCTGATCATATAGACCCACTCGCAATCGCGTTGGGTTCAATGTTGCCAACACGAGCGGAAATCTACGCTGGTGCTCCTCAACACACAGGAATCTGACATGAAAGAAAGAGACCTCAAGCATTTACGCGAAAATATCAGGATAGCGCGGGAAAGCCGTGAGGCTGGCAATCATCCCTTTGGTTCGACGCTGGTCGGTCCAAACGGAGAGATTCTTATCCGTACCGGCAATAGCTATCGAAAGGACAAGGGTGTCGGCCATGCTGAATTGAATGTCGCCCGGCAGGCGAGTCGTCTCTATGATCCTGAATTCCTGGAAAAATGCACGCTATACACCTCTGTAGAGCCTTGCTGCATGTGCGCGGGAGCCTGTTACTGGGCCGGAATCGGCACGGTCGTCTACGGCATGACCGAAAAGCGCCTGGCGGTATTGACGGGCGACAATCCGGAAAACTTAACGCTGAATCTGTCCTGCGAGACCGTCTTCAGCGCAGGCCAACGTACCGTCGAAACCCGTGGTCCTTACAGCGAAATTGAGGACGAAGTCGCCAAGGGTCACCGAGGTTTTTGGCAATAGAGTCGGCAGTCTGTACCGAAAGAGAGGGATTGGCGGGGATTCGAAAAACGGATCGACCCTTTACGATGGCCGCTGTGTCCCGCAGAGCGGACACTAGGTTAGACAACTTAACGTTTAGGCCAGGATTGTAAGGTGCTTGGTACTGACGAAGCCCAGAAATACGCAGACTTACGATCGAGTTTTCGCAACCTTCAAAATAAAAAACAGCGACCCAATCGAGCCGCTGTTTTCAATCACTAATCCCGAACCACATCAGTCCAGCGTCCGGGTGACCTCTTCGCGTTCGAAGATTTCGATCACGTCGCCCTGGCGGATATCGTCGTAGTTCTCGAACGCCATACCGCATTCCTGACCCGACTGAACCTCGGCCACTTCGTCCTTGAAGCGCTTGAGTGTCTTCAGCGTGCCTTCGTGGATCACCACGTTGTCGCGCAGCAGGCGGACGCCTGCGGAACGGCGGGCAACGCCTTCGGTGACCAGACAGCCGGCAACCTTGCCGACGCCAGTAACCTTGAAGACTTCGCGGATTTCGGCGTACCCGATGAACTTCTCGCGGATTTCGGCGCTCAGCAGACCCGATGCGGCGGCTTTCACGTCATCCACAAGGTCATAGATCACCGAGTAATAACGAATCTCGACACCCTTCTGGTTCGCGGTGTTCCGCGCCGACGCATTGGCACGCACGTTGAAGCCAAGGATCGGCGCACCGGATGCTTCGGCCAGGCCGACATCGGTTTCGGTAATTGCACCTACACCCGAGTGCAGAACGCGCACGCGCACTTCGTCGTTGCCGATCTTCTCCATCGCCTGAACGATGGCCTCAGCCGAGCCCTGAACGTCTGCTTTCATCAGAATTGGCAGTTCGTCGACATTCTCGTCTTCCTTGGCCTTCTGCATCAGCTGCTCAAGGGTGGTCGCGGCACCAGCGGCGGCGCGTTTGTCCTTGGCGGCTTGCTCGCGGTACTCGGCGATCTCACGGGCTTGTGCTTCGGTCTCGGTCACGTTCAGAACGTCACCAGCCTCTGGCGTGCCGTTCAGACCCAGAACCTCGACCGGGACCGACGGGCCAGCTTCTTTGACGCGGTCACCCTTGTCATTGATCAGCGCGCGGACCTTACCGTATTGCTCACCCACGACGAAGATATCGCCCTGGCGCAGCGTGCCGTTCTGAACCAGAACGGTGGCCACGGGGCCACGGCCCACATCCAGCTGCGCCTCGATCACGGCCCCTTGGGCGGCGCGATTCGGGTTGGCTTTCAGCTCCAGAATCTCTGATTGCAGCGCGATGGCTTCCAGCAGTTCGTCCAGACCCTGACCGGTGATGGCGGACACTTCGACGTCCTGAACCTCACCCGACATTTTCTCAACTATCACTTCGTGTTGCAGCAGATCGGTGCGCACCTTGTCCGGGTTGGCACCAGGCTTGTCGACCTTGTTGATCGCCACGATCATCGGCACTTCGGCCGCCTTGGCGTGGTTGATCGCCTCAATGGTTTGCGGCATCACCGCGTCATCGGCGGCGACGACCAGAACCACGATATCCGTCACCTGAGCCCCGCGCGAACGCATCGAGGTAAAGGCCGCGTGGCCCGGTGTATCCAGGAAGGTCAGCGTTGTGCCGCCATCGGTTTTCACCTGATAGGCGCCGATATGCTGAGTAATGCCGCCAGCTTCGCCCGCCACAACGCGTGCGTCGCGGATTGCATCCAGCAGCGAGGTCTTACCGTGGTCGACGTGACCCATGATGGTGATGACCGGAGGACGCGGCTTCAGATCAGCATCGTCGTCTTCGACTTCTTTGATGACGTCCTCGACATCCGAATCAGAGACACGGGTCACCTTGTGGCCAAATTCTTCGATGATCAACTCAGCCGTGTCGGCATCGATGGTTTGGTTCTGCGTTACCATCATGCCCATGTTCATCAGCGATTTGACAACATCGGCCACGCGCTCGGCCATACGGTTCGCCAACTCGGAGACCGTAATGGCCTCGGGTAACTGAACGTCACGAATAACCTTTTCCCGCTCAACCGCGCCGCCCATGGCTTTCTGGCGCGCACGCTCTTGCTTGCGCTTCATCGCAGCCATTGAGCGTTGGCGGTTGCCTTCGCCACCGGTGGCCTGACCCAGTGTCAGCTTGCCGGACCGACGGTTGTCATCACGGCCTTTACCACGATTGCCGCGTTGCTCACGCTCGCGATCGTTTTTCCGAGGCGTTGCAGCCGGTGCAGGCTTGTTGGCCGGGCTGCGGGGTGCAGCGGCCTTGGGCTCTGCCGGGGCAGCAGGCGCAGCAGCGCGTTGGGCAGCAATTTCAGCCTCTTTGCGCTTGCGTTCTTCTTCTTCGGCCTTGGCGCGGGCACGTTCTTCGGCTTCACGCTGTTCGCGTTCCTTGGCTTCCTGTTCCGCACGGCGGCGGGCGCGCTCTTCTTCGCGCGCTTTTTCAGCGGCTTCGCGGGCGGCGGCCTCTTCAGCCTCGCGCGCCTTGGCTGCTTGCAGCGCTTTCATGCGGCGCGCCATTTCCGCGTCGGAAATACCCGCAGGGCGACGCGACGGATCACCCGAAGGTGCAGCACCGCCACCCGGCTTTGCCGCGCCCGGCTTGGGGACCACCACGCGCTTGCGTTTGGTTTCCACCACGACATTCTTGGTGCGTCCGTGGCTGAAACTCTGTTTCACATTTCCGGGGCGCGCCCCGCCACGAAGACCCAATGTCTTTTTGCCGTCACTATCGCTCATAAAGCTTCTTACCCTTCCGTGCGGCCCTTGCCGCCGTCATCCGTTTCGCGCAAGCCACGCAGGCGCTGCGCTTCCTCTACAACACGTTTGGCGAGTCCGCCAGAGGCCAAGGCCGCATGAATCACCGTTTGGCGCCCAAATGCCTGCCCTAATTCGTCTGCCGTCAGCCAACCGATGTATTTTCCGAAGTGCGGCGTGCTGAGTTTGGACTTGCCGCGCCCCGATCCATCAATGGCCTGAAGCAGCACTTGCGCCTCTTCCCGGTCCAGCCACGTCTTGACCTTTTCATACCCGGCAACTGCATCGCCGGACTTGCGCGCCAGGCTGAGCAACTCAACCACACGGCGCGCGATCTGCTTTTCGACCTCTTCGGTCAGGTCCTGTGGCACACTCACCTGCGCCTTGAACCCGCGCGCGAACAACTTCTTGCCAATGGCCTTGTCCAACGCGGCGCGATCTGCCGCCACATAGACCCCGCGTCCCGGCAATTTCGCCGCGACATCGGGAAAGACCTGACCATCCGGCCCCATCACAAAGCGGATCAACCCATATTTGGGCTGGACCTCGCCCGTGGCGATGCACTTGCGTTCAGGTCCGTCAGACCGATCCTTATGGACGCCACCGCGACCCATACGCGCCACCCGAGGCCCGAAATCAGGCCCCGACCTCCTCGTCTTCTACGTCGCCGTCAACATCCTCTTCCGCCTGCTCCAGCTCGGCCGGATCAACCCAGCCCAACATGATGCGCGCGGTCATGACCAGATCCTGTGCCTCTTCCAGCGTCATGCCAAAAGGCTCCAGCACACCGTCATCCTTGATGCGTTCGCCATCGACTGTCGTCCAGCCACCAGCCAGTTCCCAGTCCGCGCAGGTTGCGAAGTCTTCCAAGGTCTTCACATCGTCCTTGGCCAACGCCTCTACCATCTGGGGCGTCAGACCTTCAAATTCAATAAGACTGTCCTCGGCACCCAATGCACGTGCAGCATCCAAAGCTGCCTTGGCCTGTGCTTCCAGGAATTCACGCGCGCGTGTCTGAAGCTCCTGCGCGGTACCTTCGTCAACACCGTCGATGACCAACAGTTCATCGATTTCGACATAGGCAACTTCTTCGAGGTTGGTGAACCCTTCGGAAACCAGCAGCTGTGCAAAGAATTCGTCCAGGTCCAGGCTGTCCATGAACAGCTTGGTGCGGGCCTCGAATTCCTTCTGACGACGCGCCGATTCTTCGGCTTCGGTCATGATATCGATGTCCAGATTGGTCAGCTGGCTGGCCAGACGCACGTTCTGACCGCGGCGACCAATTGCCAGCGACAGCTGCTCTTCGGGGACAACAACTTCGATTTTGCCGGCTTCTTCGTCCAGAACCACCTTGGAGACCTCAGCGGGCTGTAGCGCGTTCACCAGGAAGGTCGGCTGATCTTCGTTCCACGGGATGATATCGATTTTCTCGCCCTGCAGCTCGTTCACAACGGCCTGCACGCGGCTACCGCGCATACCAACACAGGCCCCGACAGGGTCGATCGATCCGTCATAGGAAATCACAGCGATTTTGGCGCGTGAACCGGGGTCACGGGCCACTGCTTTGACCTCGATGATGCCATCATAGATTTCCGGCACTTCCATCTTGAACAGCTCGGCCATAAATTCGGGCGCGGTGCGCGACAGGAAGATCTGGTGGCCACGAACCTCGCGGCGGACTTCCTTGATATACGCACGCACACGGTCATTCGGGCGATAGCTTTCGCGACCGATCTTGTCGTTGCGGCGCAGAACGGCTTCGGCCCCGCCCAGATCGACTATGACGTTGCCAAATTCCTCGCGCTTGACGGCACCGTTGATAATGGTACCTGCGCGATCCTTGAATTCTTCGTATTGGCGATCCCGCTCGGCTTCGCGGACCTTCTGCAGGATAACCTGCTTGGCGGACTGAGCGGCGATTCGGCCCATTTCGACCGGGGGAACTTCTTCGACATAGACGTTTCCGACTTCGGGCGCTTCCATGTACTGACGCGCCTGCTCGACAGTCATCTCGGCCTGATAGTTTTCCAGCTCTTCATCCTCAACCACGGTGCGGACGCGGGTGAAGGTCGCCTTGCCGGTTTTGCGGTCGATGCTGACACGGATGTCCATTTCCGCGCCGTAACGGCTCTTGGCGGCACGGGCGAGCGATTCCTCCATCGCTTCGACGACCAGACCGGGGTCGATCATCTTTTCGCGGGCCACGGCCTCGGCGGTCTGCAGCAGCTCCAGCTGGTTGGCTGAGGTGATTGCCATCAGTTCGTCTCCTCTTCGGACCCTTCGGTCTCAATCTCGTCGAAAGCGTTTTCGTTCAGGGCGCCCGCGTCTTTGCGCTGGCGCAGCATTTCCTTGATCAGATCATCGGTCAGGACCAGCTTGGCATCGCTGAGCCAGTCAAATTGCAGACCGATGGTAATCGTTTCATCTCCCTCGGGGATGTTGATCAGAACCTCATCCCCGTCGGTCCCAGCCAATTGACCCTTGAACCGGCGGCGGCCGTCGATCATTTCGGCGGTCTCGACCTTGGCCTCATAGCCTTCGAACGCCTCGAAGTCCTTCAGACGAGTCAAAGGACGGTCGATACCAGGGCTGGACACCTCAAGCGTATAGGCGTCGAGGATCGGGTCCTCGACGTCCAGCGTGGCGCTGACCGCGTTCGAGATTTCCGCGCAGTCATCAACTTCGATACCGCCGTCGGGCTTGTCAGCCATGATCTGCATGGTGGTCTGCTTGCCGCTCATCAGGCGGATACGGACGAGCTCGTACCCCAGATCCTCGATCACGGGGGTTATGATCTCGGCCAGTCGCCGGTCAATGGCAGCCTTGGCTATCAGGTCGTTTGTCATCTGGTGCTCTACCCTTCAATCGGGCACAAAAAAACGGGCGCGCGGCCCGTCGAATTTTCCGGTGGAGCCTTGAACCAGAAGTCCAACGCGCCGCTGTTGAAACTGCATATACGCAGGATGGTCCGAGTCTGCAACCCCTGGCGGGTTCACAATCGGATTTACGCCATCCACCACCGTTCGGCGATACGGCCATCGTCCAAAGCCGAGGGCCCTGCGATCTGACGTGGCATCCCGACAGCGCCAGCCACGGCAAGGGCCATGTCCGCCTCAGACGGATGGAACCGCAGACCGCGCACGTCCTGCATTTCGGCCCTGTCCGGCAACGCCGCAACGTCGACATAGCCGTCGCGCAGTGCTTCGGCCCGCACCCTGGCATCCGGAATCACGATAACTTCAATCGCATCGACCCACCCGGCCTGACCATCCTTGTAATGTCCTGCCATTCGACGTCCGAGGAAGTGTCGCCCGTCCTCGGCCCGTTCGACGCGGTAACACCCGGTGCCATTGGCGGCGTGCAACGGCGAAACAGTTTGACCTATGCGCGTGATGACAAACCGACTGTCTGCCAACATGAAAGGCAGGCCCGGATTGGCCTGAGCCAGCTCCAGTCGCAAGCGATTGGGGGCCAGAACCTCGACGTGACCAACGTCCGCCAAAACGGCCAGAATGTCCGTAACCTCCAACGGTTCTCCGTCATGGAACACCGCATCATCGCGCAGATCAAATGTCCAGACCCGTGCTTCGGCATCGGTCTGCCACCCCGTTGCAAGCTCGCCCCGCAGCGTTCCGTCGGCCGCGATCTCGGTCAAGTTATCGAAGACAGCTCCGCGCGCCACCTGTTCCAGACTGTCGTCGCGGGGAACGGCCAGACGCAAAGTCCCGCCCTTTTTGGGCGTATCCGCCAAGGACGCGCCCGTCGCCGCCAACAGCGCAGCAGCAGCACCCGAGGCAAACAGAGCACGGCGGTCAATCCGGGTCATGCCACACCCTCCGCCACGCGATCCATGATGCGCACAAGCTCGGCGCTGATGCCGGGTTCAGACAACGCATGGCCCGCCTGCCGGACCATCTTCAACTCGGCATTTGGCCAGCGTTCGGCCAGGTTCCAGGCGGCCTGAGGCGGGCAGATCATGTCATACCGCCCCTGTACGATGTTGCCGGGAATGTGCGCGATCCGGTCCATCTGTTCCAGAATTTGCCCATCCGTTTCCAGAAAGGCTCTGTTGATGAAATAGTGATTCTCGAGCCGTGCAAAAGTTCGGGCGTATTCGCCCGGGCTTTCGCCAACCGCCCCGTTGGTATGGATCGAGGCCAGCGCATTTTCCCAATGCGACCATGCGCGCGCATACAGAATCTCGGTCGCCCGATCGCCCGAAAACAGACGCTTGTTGTATGCGGCGATGGTATCGTCCAGCTCACCATCGGGCAGCAGAGCGGTGAATTTCTGCCAGTGCTCGGGCCAGAACCGGCCAGCCCCGCCGCCATAAAACCAATCCAGCTCGGCCTGTGTGGCCAGAAACACACCGCGCAGCACCAAACGACTGACCCGGTCAGGATGCGTCTGTGCATAGATCAGCGCCAGTGTCGCCCCCCAACTGCCGCCAAACACGATCCACTCATCAATTTCGAACAAGTCGCGCAGACGCTCGATATCGGCGACAAGATGCCACGTCGTATTGTTTTCGACCGACGCCGTGGGTCTAGACCGACCACATCCGCGCTGATCAAACAGAATCACCCTGAAAGTGCGCGGATCGAAATAACGCCGCATCGCAGGGCTGCAGCCGCCACCCGGGCCCCCATGCAGGATGACAACCGGTATCCCATCGGGATTGCCACATTGTTCCACATAGATACGGTGCCCGTCGCCCATATCGACCACGCGCTGATCGAACGGGTCGATCGGCGGGTACAGATATTGAACTGCGCGCTTTTGGTCCGGGTACTTGTCCATTATGGCCCTATATAGTCCTTAAGCGTAAAAGAGCACACGGAGACAGGAATGCAAGCGCATCCGAACACGGTGGACCCATCCGAGATCGCAAAATTCGAGGCGATGGCGGCTGAGTGGTGGGATCCCCATGGGAAATTCAAACCCCTGCACATGCTGAATCCGTGCCGTCTGGATTATATCACACAGCAGATTGCGGGTGAGTTTGACCGCGATCTGAAGGCGCCGAACCCGTTCGAGGGCCTGCGCCTGCTGGATATCGGCTGCGGCGGCGGCTTGCTGAGCGAACCGATGGCCCGTTTAGGGGCCGAGGTCGTGGGTGCCGACGCTGCTGAGGGCAATCTACCTGTGGCGCGTATCCATGCGGAGCAATCCGGGCTTGAGATCGACTATCGCCACACCACGGCCGAGGACATGGCTGCTGCAGGCGAGCAATTCGACGTGGTGCTGAACATGGAGGTGGTCGAGCATGTAGCCGATCCTTTAGGTTTCCTGACCGCGTCGCAGCAGCTGTTGAAACCCGGCGGGTTGTTGCTCTGCTCGACTATCAACCGCAACCCGAAATCCTATGCGATGGCGATTTTCGGGGCCGAGGTCGTCATGCGCTGGCTGCCGCGCGGTACGCATGAATGGAACAAGTTCATCACTCCGGATGAATTGTTCGACCTGCTGCGTCAGGCTGGGATGGATCCGGTGGACCGCAAGGGGTTCGTGTTCAACCCGATCCTCTGGAGCTGGTCGATCTCGGACCAGGATCTGAGCGTGAACTATGTGACGGCGAGTGTGAAATAGAATTGATCATTAATTTGCTCGGCTCACGGGTTCAATGACTCCACCCGGGGCCTCCAAAATATCAACGTAATTTTCGTAGCAAGGTATCTCACTTGACTGAAAGTATTGGTAGCAGTGAAAATCCTGAAACTTTGTCCGGAAGTTCAGCATTTCAGATTGTTCCGCCTACGATGGGTGTTGTCGAAAAGGTGTTCTTCATTAAGTCGGCTCAAATAGGTAGTGCGGTTGTTGTTCATCATTCTGGAAAGAACTTTCTGGTTACTGCGAGTCACCTTCTTCCTGAGAATTTCGAAGGGAAGGTTTCTTTTAAACATGATCGTTCTTGGATTGAGATAGCTGGGGTTCCACTCATAGCTCGATCAGACAGGATGGATATTGCAGTGCTAGGTTTTCCATTTGCTGGCGAAGACCAATACAACAACCGACCACTTTCGATGAGCACAGATGGGCTGCTTTTGGGACAACACGTTCACTTCTTGGGATTCCCGTTGATGTTAGAAGAGTATGTGCACTACGGCCCGTTTCATAGAAGACCTATTCCGTTTGTTAGGGGCGCCATAACGTCGTCAATCTTTGGATCCAAACTTATCTTGGACGGAATGAACGATATTGGATTTTCAGGTGGGCCAGTGGTTTTCCATCGGGAAGGACAACATCAAGTTTGTGGCATCGTAACTGGGTATAAAGAAGAACTCAGAGAAGTGGAAATGCCTGACATTGAATGGCAGCGCGAGCTTAGGGCCGTGTACAAAGCGAACACTGGAATAACATATTCAACGCCCATATATGAGGTCGTCAAAATGATTGAGGCAGAGCAATACTAAGCGGCTGGCAATCTGGAACTACAATGATTCGACTCCCATTGCTTGAACTTTAAGCCAATCTTGAAATTCGAAGCGCAGCAGCGCTTTCAACCCCTACTCCCCCTCTAATTGCAACCGCAAATCCCGCAACACGGGCAGCGTGCTACGCACCCGCTCCAGCCCCAGCTCTCCCACCACGCGGTTGATCAAGGGCGCAATCGACGCAATCGCCTGATCGCGTGCACGGCGACCGGCGGGGCTGATCGCGACCATCTTGCGGCGGGCATCATCCCAATCAGGGCGGATGTGGATGTATCCGGCCCATTCCAGCTTGGCCAAAGTGTTGGTCATCGCACCTCGGGTCACGTGAAACGTGTTGGCCAGCTGCGCCGGGCTGCGCTCGTCGCCAACGAACACCAAATGGTTCAGCACCGAGAAATGCGAGATTTCCATGCCCTTGGGCAGCACCCGGCTCAGCCGGTTGCGCAATAACTGGTCTGCAGTCAGAATCTCGCTGAACAGCGTGACCGCCAAGGCATTCTTTTCGTCCGTCATAAGTCCGGTTCTGGATCAGGGCCCGTCAAAGGGCCGCACATGCGTCAATGAGGGCACGCGACGGCGTGCCTCTGTCACAGAACTATCATCCAAATCGAAAATGTGAATGCCCGGATCGGTACCTGCGTCGATCAGCACCTCTCCCCACGGGGCGATAACCATGCTGTGACCATGAGTATATCGTGTTTTTCCGCGCGTCTTCGGGTGTTCTCCGGTCTGGGTCGGAGCCAGCACCCAACACCCGGTTTCGATGGCGCGGGCGCGCAGCAGCGATTCCCAATGCGCGGCACCGGTCACGGGCGAAAACGCCGCGGGAACCGTCAGGATGCGCGCCCCGGACTGCGCCAACGCAGCGTGCAGATGGGGGAACCGGATGTCATAGCAGATGGTCAGGCCGACCTTGCCGAAATCGGTCTCGGCAATCACGGCTTTCTCGCCCGGGCGGTAGTTCTTCGATTCGCGGAAGGTCTCGGATTCGGAAACCGCAACGTCGAACATATGAATCTTGTCGTATCGTGCCACGACTTGTCCCTGCGGGTCGATCATGAAGCACCGATTTGCAAAACGGCCATCCGCATCATGGGTTTTGATCCCCAGCGAACCGATCAGAAGCCACACACCCAGTTTGGCGGCCTCTTCGCGCAAGCCCGCCAGAGTGATGTCGTCTTCTTCATGCTGCAGAACTTCGTGCTGCCGTGTGGTGCTGGTCGAAACGCAGTTCGTGACCTCGGGGGTCAGGATGAACCGCGCGCCTTGTGCGGCCGCCTCGGCCATCATGACGCGCACCATATCCAGATTCTCTGCCGGATCATCCGACGAGGTGATCTGCAGCAGCGCAGTCTTCATCAGGCCGCCAGTAGCCGGTCGAGCTTGCCCTGACGTTCCAGTTCGTACAGATCGTCACAGCCACCCACATGCTGCGTGCCGATGAAGATCTGCGGCACGGTGCGCTTGCCACCTGCCCGCTGGATCATCTCGGGTTTGCGTTTGGGGTGCATCAGCACGTCGACTTCTTTGAATTCAACGCCTTTTTGCTTCAGCAGACGTTTGGCCGCATGGCAAAAACCGCATAGCGGCGAGGTGTAGATTTCTACCGGCTTCATTTTCCGTTCCCTTTGGAATTCACGCAATCTTGGGCGAATTAGGCATCCTTGGCAACGCGCGCCAGTGCCAACACGAAAATATGATTTGCTCCTGCGGCCTGGCATACACGGGTACAGGCTGCCAATGTCGCGCCAGAGGTCATCACATCATCCACCAGCAATACGTCCCGGCCTTTCACATGATGTACTCTGCGCGGGTGGACGCGAATCGCATCATTCAGGATCTTGGCCCGTTCTTGCGCGGTTTTGCCATCCAGAACCGGTGTCCGCCTTTTACGCACCAACAGGTCGGGCACACAGTCCAGCCCAGTGTCCTGCGCCAGATGCTGTGCCAGCAGTGCCGACTGATTGTAACGCCGTTTGAGCAGGCGAGACCAATGCAATGGTACCGGGGCAATCATCACCTCCGGCTGCATCAGCTCACGCCCCGACTGCGCCATCCAACGGGCTGCCAGGCGGGCCAGTTCGGGCCGGTCGCCATGTTTCAACGCCAGGATCAAGGCACGCGCCTTGCCATCATACAACAGCGCCGATCGGCCCGACTTCCAGGGCGGCGGGGCTTTCAGACAGTCATCACACTCGATCCGGAATCCATCCTGTGCGCCCATCAGCGGCACCCCGCAGCTTTCGCATACGGTGCCACCGATAAAGGGCGTTTCACACCAGCAGGCCCCGCACAGGCCAAAGTCGGACTCGGTAAGCGCGCCGCATCCCATGCAGCGGGGCGGGTAAATCAGTGCAAGTGCGGTTTGAATCCGCTGCGCTATGCGATACTTGCGAGCTATGAAACTGCCCGAGCCCAACGCACCCTCTCTGTTTGATCGCAAAACCATCCTGCGCCACCGCGCCCGTGTGCAGGATGACGCCCTGTTCCTGCATCGGGCCGCAATGGACGAAGTGCAGGATCGGCTCTCTATGGTTAACAAAGCCTTTACGGCACCTGCGATCGTGAGCCCGTTTCCAAAGTTTTGGGACGGAATTTTGCCAGGTGCGGCCCTGGCCCAGGATGATGACGTGCTGGCACTTCAGCCCGGCGCCCATGATCTGATCATCCACGCAATGGCCTTGCATAGCGCCAATGACCCTGTTGGGCAGCTGATCCAATGCCACAGGGCGTTACAGCCCGACGGGCTATTGCTGGTCGTGTGTTTGGGCGGAGAAACGCTGCATGAACTGCGTGCGGCTTTGGGTCAGGCCGAAGTCGAAATCACCGGCGGGCTGAGCCCACGCATCGCACCAATGGCTGAGCTACGCGATCTGGGCGGATTGCTACAGCGGGCAGGTCTGTCCTTGCCCGTGGCGGACTCCGTACCACTCACCGCAGAATATCGCGACATTTGGCATCTGATGCGCGATCTGCGCCATATGGGCGAAACCAACGCGTTGTCTGCCCGGCTGAAGCGCCCGACCGGGCGGGCTGTGTTCGAGGCCGCACAGCGTATCTATGCGGATCACTTTTTAACCGATTCAGGCCGCCTGACCACGACGTTCGAGCTAATCTGCCTGACCGGATGGTCGCCGCACGATAGCCAACCCAAACCGCTGCGCCCGGGATCGGCCCAAGCCCGTCTGGCAGACGCCTTGCGCACCTCCGAGGGCAAACTGCCTGATTGACGTGCGGATAAATCCCCTTATCTCAGGCCGGACCACAAGAAATTCAGGAAGTCCCATATGTTCGACGCTACCCGCCCCGCACACGCTCCTACGGATCATCCCAAGATCAGGATGGGTCGCGTCGGCATTCTGCTGGCTAATCTGGGTACACCGGACGACTACACCTATTGGCCGATGCGCCGTTATCTGAACGAGTTTCTGTCGGACCAGCGCGTCATCGACTATCCGAAATGGAAATGGCAGCCGATTCTGCAGGCCATAATCCTGAGCAAACGACCTTTCAGCTCGGGAGAAGCTTATAAATCGATCTGGAATCACGACCAAGGCGAAAGCCCGTTGATGACGATCACCAAGAATCAGACCGCCAAGCTGCAGGCGGCGATGCATGATCGATATGGTGACCAGGTAATGGTCGATTTCTGTATGCGTTATGGCAACCCTTCAACCAAATCCAAGGTGCGCGAGATGGTGGCCGCAGGGTGCGACCGCATTCTATTTTTCCCGCTCTATCCGCAATACGCAGGCGCAACGACGGCCACCGCCAATGACCAGTTCTTCCGCGCCTTGATGGAGGAAACCTGGCAACCGGCAACCCGCACCGTGCCCGCCTATTTCGACGAGCCCAGCTATATCGACGCGTTGGCGCAATCGGTTGAACACGCCTATGCGGCACTGGAGGTCAAACCGGACATTCTGGTCTGTTCCTACCACGGAATGCCCGAACGCTATTTACAGCAAGGGGATCCCTATCACTGCCAGTGCGCCAAGACATCACGTCTGCTGAAAGAGCGGTTGGGCTGGTCGGATGATCAACTGGTGTCGACCTTCCAATCTCGATTCGGCCCCGAAGAATGGTTGAAGCCTTACACCGTTGATCACGTGGCGGACTTGGCAAAACAGGGCAAGAAAAACATTGCCGTCATTGCTCCTGCATTCTCGGCCGATTGCATCGAAACGCTGGAAGAGATCAACGAAGAAATCAAGGAAAGTTTCGAAGAGGCCGGTGGTGAGACCTTCACCTATATTCCTTGCCTGAACGACGACGACGCACATATTGCGGCCCTTGGGAAGGTCGTTGAGGATAACCTGCGCGGCTGGCTGGAATAGTTCAGTTCGGGAAATCGCCGCAACACTTTGCACAGGTGATTCGTTCAGCAAAGAAACGCCGGGCGTCGGAACAGATACTCAAAACAAAAAAAAGGCGGTGGATTGCTCCACCGCCTTTTTCACGAATTCCGTGTCGGCTTAGCTTGCAGCAACAGCAGCAGCAACTACGACCAACAGGATCAGCGGCAGGATGATGCCCTGCGACGAACCCTGAGTTTCTTCTACAACAACAGGTGCTTCAACAACCGGCTCTTCCAGGTTACCAGCATAAGCGGTCGAAGCAGCAGCAGTCAGTGCAGCAGCGAGAACGAGTTTCTTCATATTAACCTCCAGAATTTGCACAGTTCCAATGCCCGGAACCGCACATCTAAGACTTACCTCGTGGTTTTTTCTAATCAGCATTGGCGCGGGAATGCAATTGCAACTTGAGCGTTAAGCGGGTTCGCGCAGGAAAATGTCGTCATATTAGCAACACTTGCGTGCCGACCTTCGTCATAGAAAAGAGCTCGGCGATATCGTCATTGAAGAGCCCGATACAGCCATTTGATGAGCGTCGCCCGATTTTGCGTGTATCGTGTGTGCCGTGAATGCGATAATACTTCCAACCCAGATATAAAGCATGTGTTCCCAGCGGGTTATCCGGACCCGGTGGAATATGGTCGGGCCATTCCGGGTTTCTTTTCTTCATCGACGGTGTCGGCGACCAGCTGGGACCTTCAACTTTGCGGATCACGCTTGTGCGTCCGCGGCGGGTCATTTCTTCGGTCAAAGGCACCGAGGATGGGTAGAGTTTGTATATTGCTTGATCATCTGACCAATAATGCAGCGCGCGTGACACGGTGTCGACCAGAATGGCGCCGTTTCTGGTGTTTGAAAAATACGGCTGCCAGTCCAAAGCCCGGAACCCGGACACGTTGCGACGCACAGACGGCTCGGGTTCGGGCGCGGGGCGCAGCGGATCACCGGGAGTGTATTGCGCCAACGCCGGTGACGCCATCGATGCGGTGGCCCCGGCCAGGAACCCCCGGCGTGTGGGCGACAGAAAACGCTTTTTGACCATGACAATGGGTCCTGTGTTCTAGAGAGCTTTGAAATCTGACCTATTCTATTGCGAGAATGCTTCAGTCGCAAACCAAACCGGCAGAATCACGCAAGTATAGACGATTGTACGTTTGCTCAGCGCCGTCAGGCACGCTATGCCGGGTGACAACACAATTATCAGGTCGATCATGACGCGTATCGTTTCTTTACTGTTGATTTGCTTTGTCGCGCTTGCGGCATGTACTGACACCCGCACGACAGCCCTTGGCGCAGATGGCCGCCCCCTGCCGTCGGTCTACAAAATCCGGGGCAACCCGGAAAAGCTGCAATTCCGAATGCTTGATTCGGTCAATGCGCTGCGTCAGGCTCAGGGCCTCCAGTCTGTGCAACTGAACTCTCAGCTGAACGCTGCCGCGGCTACTCATTCTAAAGATATGGCCCGGCAGAACCGTCCCTGGCACTTTGGATCAGATGGGTCATCCCCGATCGATCGGGCCGCACGGGTGGGTTACTTCGGCACATTCCTGGGCGAGACCATTTCTGAAACCTACGAGACCGAGACCGAAACCCTGGCCGCCTGGATGCAAGAACCCGGACCGCGGGCGGTCATCTTGGATCCAAAGGCAACTCAGATGGGATTCGCCTGGCATCAGGAAGGCGGCGGGAAAATCTGGTGGACGCTGGAAATGGGAACAGGCGGCTGATCCCGATCACGGTTTACACAAAAAAGCCCCCGGATTTCGGGGGCTTTTTTTATTCCATCATGCAGCTTGCACGGATTGGGCTTCGGTCAGGATCGCATAAAGTTTGACCGGGTCGGGATTTGCCCGAAGCTTGGTACAGACCGAGGTATCCCGCAACGTACGCGACACCAGAGCCAGCGCTTTTAGGTGATCCACACCCGCCTCTTCCGGCGCAAACAACGCAAAGGCAATGTCCACGGGCTGGCGATCAACCGATCCGAAATCGATAGGTTTTTCCAGCATGACGAATACACCCGAAACCGACTCGAGTTCGGACAGGCGCGCGTGCGGCAGCGCCACACCATGCCCAACGCCTGTTGGTCCTAGGCTTTCGCGCTCCAGCAGGGAATCGACCACGGCCTGGGCATCAAGGCCCCGGGTTGCGGCGGCCACGTCGCCGATTTCCTGAAACAACCGCTTCTTGCTGGAAGCAGCAGAAAGTACGCGCACTGCCTCGGGCTTCAGTATGCTCGAAAGCTCCATGATCACGCTCCATGGTACGGCACCCGCCTATGCGGGTGCGGTCCCGTTTTCTTGCCTGTTATGGATCAATCCAGCCGATGTTACCGTCATCACGACGGTAAACAACGTTCAATCCATCCTTGTTCTCGTTCCGGAACACCAGTACCGGAGCACCGGCAAGTTCCATTTGCATCACGGCTTCCCCAACGCTCAGCGATGGAATCTTCGTCTCCATCTCAGCCACAATCATGGGCTGCAGCGATTCGGGCTCATCCGCCGTATCCGATTCGTCAGAAGCGAGGATATAAGAGGACGCACCAAAGAGTTCAACCGGCTCTGCCCGGTCCTTGTGGTGGTCCTTCAGGCGGCGCTTATAGCGGCGCAGTTGGGTTTCCATCTTATCGCAGCATGCCTCAAACGCTGCGTAGATCTCGGTCGCGTGCGCCTTGGCCTGTGCCGTAAGGCCCGTGGACAGGTGCACAGTTGTTTCGCATACATATTCATGCGCTGAACGGGAAAAGACGACGTTGGCATCTGTTGGCCGCTGAGCATACTTGCCCACAACCTCGCCCAGCTCGGTCTGCACATGTGTCTGCAGGGCCGCGCCGATGTCGATCTGTTTTCCGCTGATTTGGTAACGCATGTGATCTCCTTCACAATTCACACCCATTCTGACGTCGCAGGCCGCGACGAACTTGTTTTTATCGGGTGGGGGGTCGCGACATTTTCTGCGGTTGCCTCAATTCCTGCCCTTCAATGAAGGGACATCGAGATCCAGACTGGAACCGAGTAAATGCCATGGACCAATTGAGGCAAGAGACGAAGGAAGAGTCAATCAAAACAGGCGTGTATATACGCGATTTCCGCCATGCACCCGACGCAAACCGGCGCAAACCTATGAAATACGGAAGTTTTCGCCCAAATATACCCGACGCACGTTCTCGTTTTCGACAACCTCATCGGGTGTGCCGGACATCAGAACCTGACCGTCATGCAGGATATAAGCGCGATCCACAATTTCCAGCGTTTCCCGGACGTTGTGATCCGTGATCAGCACACCGATTCCTCGTTTTTTGAGGTCGGCCACCAGATGCCGGATGTCCCCGACACTGATCGGGTCGACGCCTGCAAAGGGTTCGTCCAGCAACAGGTATTTCGGATCTGCAGCCAAACAGCGCGCGATCTCGACACGGCGGCGTTCACCGCCCGAAAGCGCCAAGGCCGGGGCACGGCGCAGATGCTCGATGGAGAAATCCGACAAGAGTTCCTCCAACCGCTCTTTGCGCCTATGGGCATGTGCGACCGTGATATCCAGAACAGCGGCGATGTTGTCTTCGACGCTCATACCGCGGAAAATCGACATTTCCTGCGGCAGATACCCAATCCCCATTCGAGCGCGCCGATACATCGGCAAAGTCGTGACGTTTTGCCCGTCGATTGTCACCTTGCCCGCCTCGGGGAACACAAGGCCGGCCACGGAATAGAAAGTTGTGGTTTTACCTGACCCGTTCGGCCCCAACAGCGCCACGACCTCGGACCGGTCCAATGTCATCGACACGTCGCGAATGACCGTTTTCTTCCGGTAGGATTTACGCAGCTTCTCGATGCGAAGACCTGAACTGCCTTCGGCCAAAGTCAGGCTGGGGCGCGCCATCAGTTGTTGCCCTGCTGCAGGATCGTTTTGACACGCCCGGTCATCGTCGCAGTGCCCGTCGTCAGGTTTGCGTTCATCTGATCGCCGCTGATGATACTGGGCCCCTGCGTCAGAAGGACATTGCCCTTCATCACGATCTCGCCGGAATCGATTGTGTATTCCGCCCAATCACCTTCAGCCGCATCCGGCGGGCTGACCAGAACCACGTTTTCGGTCGCTTCCATCCGTTCGATGGCCGAGCGTTCCTGATTGTAAATCACCAGCACCCGTTCAGCCGTCAGTCGCATTTCGCCCTGCACGACAATGACATTTCCGAGGAATTCGGCAGACCCGTCGTCCTGATTGACGTTCAGCGTTTCCGAAGTCACTTCGACCGGAAGGCTGGGATCGGCATTCGCAGAGCCAAAGGCCACCTGCGCCTCCTGAGCCGTCGCGGCACCCGCGATCAAAGCGAGGCACAAGGGAACAAAACGAAAATCGAACACACGTTATCTTTCTGCTTTTTCAGGCTCGTATACCAGCTTCACACCGTCTGTAAAAACAATATGGACCGGACCATCCTTTTTTTCAGTCCCAAACGTCATGCGACCGGCGGAAAAGTCACCGATAGGCCCGGTTCCATTCACCTGCCCCGGAGTGTCGCCCCGGATTTCGTCCAGGGACGTGTTGAGCAGATCCGTTGTAACCTGAAGCCCGTCAGCAGTGGTGATCACCACGTCGCCGACAAAAGTTGCCGTGCCTTCGTCAGGACGGATCAAACCGGAGTTTGAATCCAGCGTGATCGTTCCACCGCTCAGCAGACCGAACCGGCCCCGGAATTCGGACGCCGTCGGGGTCGTGTCCTCGCTGCCCTGGGCGGCTTGAATAGCCTCGATATGCACATTTTCACCCTTGCGGGTCGTCCCCTGATAATTGGGCTGCGTTACCACCTGCTGCGCCAACCGTTCATCAATGTCTTTTTCCGCAAATGGCACGGACACGTTTGTTTCGATACTGCGGGACAGCAGGAAAACAGTGGACAGCATCACGATAGCCGCAAGCGGCAACAGCACCTTCAGGAACTGCACCATGCGGGAATATCTGTCCACGTCGCCCTCCCTCAACCCAGACCGACGCGCAGGCAGTCGTGAATGTGCAGCAAGCCCAGCGCTCGCCCGGTGCCTTCGGGCTCGACCACGAACAACGACGTGATCTTGCGATCATTCATGATGGCGACGGCCTCTTGAGCCAACGCACCGGGGGCAATGGTTGTCGGGTTCGAGGTCATCACCTGTGCGGCTGACTTGCCCATAAGACCGTCCAGATGCCGCCGCAGGTCGCCGTCAGTGATGATCCCGGCCAACGCGCCCGAGGCGTCGGCAACACCGGCCACACCAAAGCCTTTCTGGCTGATGACGATCAGCGTATCCCCCATGGGCGTATCGGCTGCCACCAGAGGTAATGCCGCGCCGGAATGCATGAGGTCCTGCACTGTACTCAACAGCGCACCCAGTTTGCCACCGGGATGGAAGGCGCGGAAGTCCTCGGGGCGGAAGTCGCGATATTTCATCAGCGCAATCGCCAGCGCATCGCCCATCGCCAGAGTCAGCGTGGTCGAGATCGACGGTACCATGCCAAAGCCACATGCCTCACCCATCGACGGGATCAGCAGATGCACATCCGCCTGTTTCATTAGCGTGCTCTCGGGCTTGCTGGACAGGCCAATCAGCGGGATGCCAAAGCGGCGCGTAAAAGCCAGCAGGTTGGCCAGTTCCGGTGCCTCGCCCGAGTTTGAGATCGCCAAGACCACGTCGCCCTTGGACACCATACCCAGGTCGCCATGGCTGGCTTCGGCCGGATGTACGAAATACGCAGGCGTCCCAGTACTCGCCAGCGTAGCCGCAATCTTGTGACCGATATGGCCGGACTTGCCGATCCCGCTGACGATGATGCGACCCGTTGCTTGCAGGATCAGTTGCACGGCCTCGGCAAAGTGTTCATCCAGGCTATCGGCCAGCACGTCCAGCGCACGGGCTTCGTCTGTGATGACCTGACGGGCGGTTCTCAGAAAGGCTTCGGTATCGGTCATGAGTGCGCAAAGATATCCGTTTCGGGCCAACCGGCGAGGTCCAGCTTCGCACGCATCGGCAGGAAGTCAAAACAAGCCTGCGCCATCTCAGTCCGATCCTCGCGGGCCAGCCGCTTGTTCAGTTCGTCCCGCAGGCGGTGCAGGTACAGAACGTCCGAAGCCGCATAGTCCAGCTGAGCCTCCGTCAGGGCTTCAGCACCCCAATCGCTCATCTGCTGCTGTTTCGAGATATCGACGCCAATCAGTTCCTGACACAGGTTTTTCAAGCCATGACGATCGGTGTAGGTGCGCACCAACCGGCTGGTGATTTTGGTGCAATAGACTGGCGCAGCCAGCGCACCGAACGTGTGGTACATCGCGGCGATGTCAAAACGTCCAAAATGGAACAACTTAAGGACGTCAGGGTTTTCCAGCATGGCACACAGGTTGGGTGCCTCGGTCTGACCCTTTTCCACCTGAACGATGTGGCTGTCGCCGTCGCCGCCCGACATCTGGATCAAGCACAGACGGTCGCGATGTGGGTTCAGCCCCATGGTTTCACAGTCAATGGCCACGACGGGGCCCAGATTCAGCCCGTCCGGCAGGTCGTTTTTGTACAAATGGTTCGCCACGCGACTATTCCTTTGTGCGATATCGCCCCCGAGATAGGTGGTTTAGTCCCTAAACTCAACGCTGTCCGAAAGTCGCGGGCAAATCAGCGCCGGGCACTTGACCGTATCCCCATGGGGGGGATAAGGATAGGCTATGTCAAATCAACTCCACGAGTCACATCCACAAATCACAGCCCGGCTGAAACGTGCCCATGGGCATCTGGCCAAGGTCATTGCCATGCTGGAGGGACAGGCCCCCTGTTCGGACGTTGCCCAACAGCTGTTTGCTGTTGAAAAAGCCGTCACGAATGCCAAACGCGCTCTGATTCACGATCACATCGACCATTGCCTGTCCGCCGACGGTGATGGCAGCGGAATTGAAGATTTCAAAGCGATTACAAAGTATCTCTGAGCCATGCTGAGCATTCTGAAAAACCGAACCTACCGCCACCTGTTCGCCGCCCAGATCGTCGCCCTGACCGGAACCGGGCTGGCCACGGTTGCGCTGGGGCTGCTTGCCTTTGATCTGGCCGGGGATGCCGCGGGTCTGGTTCTGGGCACAGCACTGACGATCAAGATGGTGGCTTACGTCACCGTTGCCCCGCTCGCTGCCGCTTTTGCCGAGCGGCTGGACCGCCGAAAAATGCTGATCGTGCTGGACATGATCCGCGCTGTGGTGGCCCTGTGCCTGCCTTTCGTGACCGAAGTCTGGCAGGTTTACGTGCTGATCTTCGTGCTGCAATCGGCCTCGGCCGGGTTCACACCCGCGTTTCAGGCAACAATCCCAGATGTATTACCTGATGAGGGCGAATACACGCGCGCTTTGTCACTTTCACGTCTGGCTTACGACATGGAAAGCCTGTTGAGCCCGATGTTCGCCGCCGCATTGTTGCTGCTGGTCAGCTTCAACAACCTGTTTATGGGCACGGCACTGGGATTCGTTGCTTCTGCACTTTTGGTGGTTTCGGTCGTACTACCTTCACCCAAGCCAAGCAAACCCCGTGGCATATATGACCGCACCACCCGTGGTATCCGCATCTATCTGAAAACACCCCGGCTGCGCGGGTTGCTTGCGCTCAACTGGAGTGCGGCCGCGCTGAGCGCAATGGTGATCGTCAACACAGTGGTTATCGTGCGCGCGAATCTGGGCCTGTCGGAAAGCGCCGTGGCCATTGCCTTGGCCGGGTTCGGAGGTGGATCGATGCTGGCGGCGTTTACCTTACCCCGCCTTCTGGATCGGATCGAAGACCGTCGGGTTATGGTCGCAGGGGCCGTTTTTGCCACCGGTTCCATGGCCTTAGCCGCAATATTGACCACAACCGTTCCTCTGTCGCTGGGCCTTCTGACCGTGTTTTGGGCGTTTACCGGTTTCGGGTACTCCACCACGCTCACACCCTCGGGACGTCTTTTGACCCGATCAGCCCATCCCGAAGACCGCCCTGCCGTTTTCGCCGCGCAGTTTACCCTGTCGCATGGGTGCTGGCTGGTGCTTTACCCACTTGCAGGGTGGCTGATGACGGTGTTTGGACCGACTGTCGCGCTCAGCAGCATGGCGACATTGTCCGTGGTGGGTGTGATTGGCGCGATCAGCTTGTGGCCACGTGTCGATCAGGACCCCGTCGTCCACGAACATCCCGATCTGCCACCCAATCACCCGCACCTGGCCGGATCGGGCATCCACGCTCATCCGATCATCATCGACGATCTGCACCCGCGCATCCCGAGTGAGCCTTGAGCAAGGGCTTCAATCTGATCTAAACCCGGACTTGCCACAAACCGGAGCCCCAATGGACCAGCTTGACCGTCGTATCATCGCCGCCCTGCAAGCCAACGCGCGCGCCTCGACCACTCAGATCGCAGCCGCGCTGGGTGTGGCCCGCACAACGGTACATGAACGGATCAACCGAATGGAGCAGCGCGGCGTCATCACGGGTTACACCGTGCGCCTTGGGTCAACGGAAGATACAACCAAAGTGCAGGTGATCGTCATGCTCGAAGTGCAGCAGAAAGAAACGACCCGGATCATCAAGCGGCTTGAGGCCTACCCCGAGGTCAAACTGTGCCTGTCTATCAACGGTGAATTCGACCTGATGCTTTCGGCCGAAGCACCCCGGCTGGAAGATCTGGATGTTCTGGTCGACGAACTGGCCAAGATCCCCGGTGTCTTGCGTACAAATACCAGTATTGTTTTCGGGCGCAAAATCGACCGAAACTGAAGCGGCGATAACGGTCTGTAAACCGATCAATGGCTAGCTTAGCCGGGACAGTTCAGAATCCCGGACCGGCAGAATGCCAAATCAAAAGATCCCGCTCTTTCTCGTGTTCCTGCTTGTGACGTTGGCTCAGGCAGTGTTTGCCGCGCCCAATGCCCGCATAGGAGATTTGTGCGATCAGGCTGCGCGACGTGCAGCTTTGTCCCAAGGGGTACCCCTGGACGTTCTGCGCGCCATTTCGCGCGTTGAGACGGGCCGCACACTAAAGGGTCAATTTCTGCCCTGGCCCTGGACCATCAATGTCGAAGGTCAGGGATACTGGTTCAAGTCCGAAGATGCGGCCAAGGCCTACGTGTTCAAAATCTTCAAAGCGGGGACGCGCAGCTTTGATGTGGGCTGCTTTCAGATCAACTATCGCTGGCATGGCAAGGCATTCCGCTCGATCGACGCGATGTTCGATCCGGATGAAAACGCAACCTACGCCGCCCAATTCCTGAAAGACCTGCATGCCGAGCTTGGCTCGTGGCCTGCCGCCGCCGGGGCTTATCATTCCCGCACCACGTCCTTGGCCGAAGCTTACAAAGGGCGGTTTCAAACGGTACTGGCACAGCTTGAAGACTCCGCCCAGCCCCGGCTTGCGGCCATGCCCCGCGATCCCTTCACCCGGGCCGGAACCCCTTTGATCCCAATACAGACGAACTCGCCCCACACCGGCGCATTGGGGTCTTTGGTACCAACCGCGGGCGCTGCAACCGCGTTCATCGCCTTCAATTAGGAGCTTTAGGTGCCCCAGATCGACATCCGGTCCCTGTTTTCGCCAACTGTCCTGCTGGCTCTGGCGCTGATGACAGTCATCGTCATGATGATCCTGCCCATGCCCGCCTGGGTGTTGGACGTGGGTCTGGCCACCTCCTTTGCTCTGGCCATCTTGATTTTCACACTAACCCTGTTCATCGAACGCCCACTGGATTTCTCGTCCTTCCCGACGATCCTGCTGGCATCTCTTATGTTGCGGCTGTCGCTGAACGTGTCCTCGACAAAACTGATCATCGGACAAGGGCATACCGGCCCAAACGCAGCAGGCGATGTCATTGAAGGGTTCGTCAATTTCGTCATGGGCGGCAGTATTTTTCTGGGCCTTGTGGTGTTTGGTGTTCTGTTGATTGTGAACTTCATGGTCATCACCAAAGGCGCGGCCCGGATGGCTGAGGTCGGCGCGCGTTTCGCGCTGGACGGGATGCCGGGCAAACAGCTTGCCATCCACAGCGACATGTCCGCCGGGGCCATCGACCACCAGCAAGCCAAGGAACGACGTGAAAGCGAAAACCCTTGGGAGAGCGAATGGCCACGGGGTTGTCCATTCTCAATACGATGCTGCCGATTGTGCGCGGTCAAAGGGTCGGGTTGTTTGCCGGATCGGGCGTTGGCAAGTCCACGTTGCTGTCAACGTTGGCGCGCTCCATGCAGGCCGATGTGGTTGTTGTCGCTCTGGTTGGTGAAAGGGGGCGCGAAGTAAATGAGTTTGTCGCCCATGCCATCGGCCCTGAGGCCATGAAACGGACCATCGTAGTGGCCGCTACCTCTGATCAGTCAGCATCGGCGCGCAGACGTTGCGCATGGTCGGCCATGTCGACAGCGGAATACCTGCGCGATCAGGGGCTGAACGTTCTGTTTCTGGTCGATTCTGTGACGCGGTTTGCAGAAGCACATCGGGAGATTGCCGTCTCTGCGGGGGTATCGGAAAACGAAAGCGTCACTTTGCCGATCACTGCAACGGACACGGCTTTCAAGGCTGCTCTCAGGGATGTTGCAGTGGCCGCACTGGCAACAGACAGCGCATTGGCACTTTCCCCCGATCAACGCACCGCCATGTTCACGCAACTGGGTGTCGACTTGGCCAACGCGCAGGACGCCACTGTCCAACTTCGGGCCGAAGTCGGCACAGCCGAGGCCCGCATAGAAGAAGCCGCGACACGTAATTCGGCTGCGCGCACCAGCCTTGAATTCAGCCGAAACGAACTGATCGCCGCTGATCCTTATGAAACAGCGGCCAAGCTTCATACAGTGCAGTTCCAATTGGAAAGCCTGTATTCCGTAACCGTTCGCAACGCGAACCTTTCACTCGTGAACTTTCTGAGATGAGGGCGCTGATACTTCTCTTGGTCTTCCTTCCCAGCATGGCTTGGGCAGGAGCAATCCGCCTTAAGGACCTCGTGGATTTTGACGGTGTACGAGGCAACGATCTGGTAGGTTAGGGCCTAGTCGTGGGTTTGAATGGAACGGGTGACGGTTTGCGTAATGCGCCCTTCACCGAAGAAATCATGTCCAACATTCTGGAGCGCCTGGGTGTCAACGTGAACGGCGAAGATTTTCGACCAAAAAACGTGGCCGCGGTTTTGGTCACTGCCAGCCTCCCGCCTTTTGCAAGAGTGGGCGGTCAGATCGATGTGACAGTCTCGGCCATCGGCGATTCCAGCAGCCTATTGGGGGGAACGCTGATCATGACCCCTCTGAACGCAGCCGACGGTCAAATCTATGCAGTTGCGCAAGGCACAATCCTGGCAGGTGGCGTTTCTGCCGAGGGCGCAGCCGCTTCGGTGGTGCGAGGCGTGCCGACGTCGGGCGTCATCCCCTCTGGTGCACGAGTCGAGCGTGAAATTGACTTTGACCTGTCGACCCTGACCCAAATGCGTCTCGCGCTGAGAGAACCCGATTTCACCACAGCTGCACGGATCGAAACCGCAATCAACACCGAGTTCAACAGGGCAGTGGCCATCATGCGGGATTCGGGAACGGTTGAGCTTAACGTCGCCGCAACACAGGCGGTTTCAACGGCCCATGCCATAGGGCGCATTGAAAACATAATGGTCGAACCTGAATCAAAAGCGCGTGTGGTCGTCGATCAGCGGTCCGGCACAATTGTCATGGGTCAAGAGGTTCGAATTTCGCGTGTGGCAGTCTCTCAGGGCAATCTGACTTTGACAGTGCAAGAGGCACCGATTGCCGTGCAACCCAACCCGTTTGCCAGGGGTGAAACAGTGGTTGTGCCCCGCACCATCGCTGGAATCGAAGAGGAAGAAGGCACCGGTCTTGCCGAAATCCCCGAGGCCACAACACTGTCCGAAGTGGTTGCAGGTTTGAATGCGCTGGGCGTGTCGCCTCAGGACATGATCGACATTTTGAAAACCATAAAGGCAGCGGGCGCGTTGCACGCAGAGTTCATAGTCAGGTGACAAGCAGTTCAAGCTATAAGGGCGTGCTGATTGCACGCCCCCTGCACTTTATTTCGACTTCCAGCTGTCCAGCCAGCGCCTAAACCTGTTGCGGCGTTCTTCAATTGCGTCGCCCGCCGCATACAATCCGTCTTCCACGTTTTCGATCATCGGATCGATCCGAGCTTGCCGGAACCTGCGCCAACGCACCCATATCGCCCAGACCACCGCTGCGAATATCGTCAGGAAGATGATGTTGAACCAAGGGATAACTCGCGCATCTGGCCCATCCACATGTTTGATGAAGATGGCGTTTGGAAAAATCGACAGAAACTCGTTGCGCCAGCCGTAATGGGTGACGACCACCCATTTCGGATTCTCCTTGGTC
The DNA here is from genome assembly GCF_059612325.1 of Ruegeria sp. CDSA021. Classification (NCBI taxonomy): domain Bacteria; kingdom Pseudomonadati; phylum Pseudomonadota; class Alphaproteobacteria; order Rhodobacterales; family Roseobacteraceae; genus Ruegeria; species Ruegeria sp. CDSA021. The sequence goes on along the minus strand of NZ_JBXWQJ010000017.1, from coordinate 51,313 downwards.
GACTTGGCATCATTGGCTTCGGTATACAGGTTCGCAGTATCGAATTTGAAATAGGGCGGCCAGCCCCAGCCGGTATCCTCGTTTCGATAAACGATAGGCTTACCGTTGTCGCGAACGGCCTGAATGAACTGCACGTCCCGGTTGGCCAGGCTTGCGGATTGGTCCTGAGACTCGGACCAGAAAATCCGAGTCCAGTCGTTCAAGTCCTGCCGTTCTTCATACGTGTTGACGATGCGGACAATGTCATGCTGCGGCAATGAGTATTGCAGGACCGCTGCAATCGTGCCCCAGAAAATGATAATGAACGCCCATTTCACATAGGCCATGCCTTAATCCTCACATGTAATTCACAATGTAGATCAGCGCGCCAATCGCCACCCACGGCACAATATAGACACCCAGGATCAGTTTGCGCCGGAACGAATTGTCATACACATGCAATCCGCGTTCGACAAAGGCTTCCTTGTTGCCCGTTTTGCCCTTTTCGTCCCACCAGTCCTCCAGTTTGCGCCGCCGAATGCCGCGCGAGTAGAAGGAAAGCGCCGCATAGGCAATCGTCTGGATCACCAGCATGATTAGCAACAGGCGCAACAATCCGAACATATCAGCCTTTCCTCACCGAACCCCATGGACCGACCCGAGCGATTAGGTCATCGCTGACCCGGTCATCGCCGCTCATATCCGGCTCATGCCCGAACAGCGCGGCGCGGGCTCCTTGCTTGTCCACCTGATATTCGCGTGCAAGGAAGTCGGCAACATAAGCCTTCTTGCTTTCGGGCCAGCCAGAATATGTGCGATAGAATAGCTCTTTATGGCAGATAAACATCTGGCGCGGGTCTAGCGGGGCCAATTCAGACAACAACATGTTCACCAGATCGCGGTTCGGCGTATCGGCGGCGCGTAATGTATAGAAATAGGCTGGATGGTCCGAGGTGATACGCGGCCACGGCCCCCCGTCGCTCGCCCAGCGCAACAGTTGCGCGAGCCCATGATAGGCTTCGGGCAGGCGATCCGAGTGATTGCGCGCCAAGCGCCGCATGTCACTGCGATCCAACCCTGTCAGATCGACATCTGCATCCGCAGCCGCGTCAACAGTCAGGAAATCCATCTTCTGCTGCAGGATCGCTGCAGCATCCACGCCGCGCGCTTTGACGATGGGTTCGACCAGATCGTTATAGCCCAGAAACTTGGCAATCTGGTTCCGCTGTAACGGGTCAAAGGTGTATTTGATCGGCAAGTCGTCAGGCTTGTCGCCCATACAGATCGCCGCCGGGTGATCCATGTCCGGGAACAGATAGAGCCCGCCGAAATGCGCCGTCCAGAAATTGCGCTGCTCAAAATCCGTATGTCGCAGGCGGACCGGGTTGCGGGTGACGTCGCCGGTTTCCTTGGCCGTCTCGATCATCCTGGCGATCAGCACGTCGTCGAACCACGCGTCCTCTTCGGTTTTGAACCGTTCGACCATACCCGCCAGTTGCTGTGCCTTGCGCAGGGTGCCGCCTGCGGTGTCGGCCTCGATCTCGATCTTGCGCAGGTTCAGCAGGTCGCGTGGCGTGCTGAGTTTGATGACCGAGTTCACCAGCTCTCCGGCCACCGCATCGGTGGCGGTCAGGGCGAACAGCTGTGCCTCGTTCATCTCGATGAATTCACGCAGGATATCGCGTGAGGTTGAGAATTTGACGTTCAGCAGAGGCGCGCGTTTCTGCTCGGTCGTCAGCAGGATGAACTGCCGGTTGATCCCGTTGGGGTTGAGGTAGAGCTCATCCTCCAGCTCAATCCCCACCTCGGGCGAATAGCCCGAGATATCGACATGGAAATCCGTCAGCGCTGTGGTCTTGCCCACCAGATGCTGCAACGCGCGGTTATACCGCTCGACTAAGGCCGGGCTGGAGATGTGGACGAGATTGCCGAACATCAGGCCTTTTTTGATGAGGCGGATCATACTTCCTTCCCCAAGTCTCGTGATGCGAACAGTGGAACGCGAAAATCGCTAAAGTCCCCAACCTTTTCTGCTTCAATCCAGAACACGCTCTTTTTTTTAGATTTACCAGATAGTTCCGGTGCAACCAATTGTGTAAAAACCTGCAAATGGCAGGTTCTCACCCAGCTGTTTGCCTTCAAGTTCCAATTGAACAGTTCGCCAATAAGTTTATCCCGGGCTGCTGCACTAGCTGGGGAAGCACCGTGTCGGTTCAACCGGCCAGCAAACATTACCTCCTCCCCGAAAGGATAAAACGAATTTCCCGCTTGCTTGTTTACGAACATGCTGGCGAAGCCCTCGTTATTGACGTGGTTCAGGTTCTTTTTTGCTGCATTGAACGAATAGTGACCCGCAGCCTCGTTTCTTACATCTCTCGCAAGTGAAAAAGTCTCATCCAATCGCAGTTCGTCGTTGAACTTATGCAGGCAGTCTTTGGCAACCCGTCTAACCTCGCTTCCAGCAGAATCCTTTCCGCTAGCCAATTTCTTGATGCATTCATGAAATTCGAACAGTTTTAAAGTCCATATCCTCAAGATGCAGCATTGCTGAATAAAAGCAGCAATATTAATTGGTTCGTCTTTTTTGGAAGTTTGGAAAGTTGATAGGACTACTCGCGCGATGACATTCAACTCTGTAATTGCAAAGCTACTAACTGCAAAGAAAGCCAAACTATCTTTCGGAACATGACTTAGAACCTCCACATTTAGAGGCAATTCCTCAAAGTGTACCGCAGAGTAGTTTCCGCCCGTCACCCCTTCCCCTCCAGATACCGCCGCTTGGCCTCTTCCATCCGGCCCATCTCTCGGACGGCGTTTTCGATGGCGACCTCGTCGCTCTTGTCGGCATAGCGGAACTCGCTGTCGGCATAGCGGTTGATCTCTTGCATCACCATTTCCACCGTGATCGGCTGGCGCAGCTCCTCGATCATGGCCTTCTTGGTGTCGTAGTCGCGGAACAGGAACAGGTCGGGGTTTTCCATCCACTCGTCGGGCAGTTCGAAATCCATCGCGCGGACCTTAACCGCGTCGGTGATGTTCTTGATCGCGCGGCCGGTAAAGCGCTCATCCGCCTGCTGGATTGCCTTGAGGTAGCTGCCCATCTTGGCAATCGTATCCAACTGACCGATATCGCCGGACACCCGGTCATAGACCTGCAGCAGAGCGTCCTCATGCGGGCGGGAATGGCTTTCGAAACTGGCGGCGACGGCCTTTTTGATCTCCTGCGCGGCATAGGCTTCGTGCTCGCCCAGCGGGATATCGTGGTTGTGGCCCATCAGCAGGTGCAGGATGTCGATGTAGTCCTCGCGCGTCTGCGGCCCGTCCACCAGGAACCGTGCACCCGCCCGCTGGCGCAGGGCGTCGTCCACATTCTCGGGGTAGTTCGAGAACATGCCAAAGGTGCAGTTGCCGCGCACGACGGTGTTGGCGCCTGCAAAGCTCTCCATCAGCACGGCGGTGATTTCCAGTTGCCCGGCTGACGACTGGCGGTCGCCACGCTTGCCTGCCAGCTGGTCGATATCGTCGATGGTGCCAAAGCCGATGACCGAGGGGTCGATGATCGTATTGATAAAGGCCTTGGCGTTCTGACCGGATTTGCCCTGATAGCTGTCGATATTGTCGGTACTCAGGTTCTGATAGCGGAACGGATAGCCCGCGTTCTGGCAATAGTCGTTGATCAGCCCGGCCATCATCTGGATCAGGGTGGTCTTGCCGGTGCCCGGTTTGCCGTCCCCCATGAAGGTAAAGATGAACCCGCCGAGTTCCGCAAACGGGTTCAGGCGGCGGTCGAAGTCATAAGCCATCACCATCTTGGCCAGCTTCATCGCCTGATACTTGGCAATATGGTTGCCGACCACCTCGTTCGGTTTCTTGAACGTCATGGTCAGGGTGGTGGATTTGGCTTTGGAGGCCGGTTCGAACCCCCGGATCGTCAGATCATCCGCCTCGATATGCCAGGCGGCGTTCTGGAACGGGGCCAGATGCCCTGCAGATTGGGCTCGCAGTGTGGCCTTGTCCATCAGCTGTTCAGCATAGGCACTGGTGGCCGCGATCAGGTGCGCGTCGTCGGGCGCGTGTTTGGCCAGCGTCTGGTCCAGCTCCCACAAAGCGCCGTGCAGGGCGAGTTGGCCATTGTCGGTCAGAACCTCTTCGATTTCGCCAGCATCAACAGTGGTTTCGCCCAGATGCGAAGACATCAGATAGGCCAGCGCATTGCCGAATGTGTGCGATGTGATCAAAGCCTCCGCCATCAGAAGTTCCGAGAATTCGGTCTTGCGGGTGGCGGGTAGATCCCCGGCGAGATTGGCGCGCTTCAGATCGGCCAGCGGCGTCTGTTCCGCATAAGCCTCGGCCACGGCCAAGGAGATGGCAATCGCGCGCCGAATGGCCTGCTGCGTGGTGGCCTGCGGTGGCGAAACCAGCGCATCGCCATCATCCGAAGCCTCGATCCGTTCGACCAGATGCACCCCATCGGCGCGTACGGTTCGACGTGTCACCAGACCCGGCGTTGTCGACCGAAACCGTCGCCCGGTTGATACGCCCGGAGAGCGTTCAACGGTGGCTTCAACAGCCTTGGCAATCCGTGGCGCATGCTCGAACCCGTTCAGCAGGGCAGTCGCTGCCGGATAATGCTTGCGAATATCGTCTTCGCGCAATTCCATCTGATCTGACGTCAAACTCATTTCATAAACCGCTCTTGCTTCATCTTTTTAAAAATACTCCCGCCGGAGGCGTGAAACTCAATATCTCAACACTTGCCCGGCCTTGCTGACGACGAACTTGCGCACATCAGCAAACCCCGGCGGGTTGCGTTCGGCCAGCACCTGGAACGGACGTTGCGGCAGGATGATCGACCGCTGGGTGCGAGTGGCCCCGGTCTCGGCCCCCTGCCCGCCGAACGGGTCCAGTGCGAAAACCTCGCGCTCGACGGTGGAAAACCACCCTGCGCGTTCTTCAAGCACCTCTTCGCTTTGCAGTTCTTCGGTCGTCCAGGCCAGCGCCCAATCCTGACCTTGCGGAGATTGCGCGTCCTCCAACACCTGCCGCAAAGGGCCAGATTGCTCAGTAAAAGCCGAAGAATACATCGGCCCCACATGAATGCGGCGCATATGTTTGGGGTGCAGGTCGTCGAAATCCTGATCGAAGCCCTTGGCAATCGTCACCAGTTTCAACCCGCCCAGGGACTGCGCCATCAGATGCGCCTGTACCTCGGGCCAGCGGCGCTGATCTTTGGGCAGTGCGGTTTTGCCGCTGTCCTCCAGCTGCATCAGGTAGATCACCGGTAGGTTGATCTGACTGTCATAGACCGCCCAGTGGATCATAAACTGCCGCCGCTCGCCCTCATTCCCGATCCAGTGGCATTCGGGATCATTGCGGGCCCAGAACAGCTGCCCCTTCAGCAATTCCTCGTAATAGAGCCTCTGGGACAGCGCGAATTGCAGTTTGGTCGGGATCTCCTGATCACCAATGATGGTTCGCACCATGTCGGTCTTCAGGTCATCTTCCGAGGGTATATTCGCTAGGTGAACCTGCGCCTGCTGCGCATCATTGGCCATGGTTAGCAGCTCGGCCGCCACCGGAAACCCACTGTCGCGCTTGTCCATGGCGAGGCTGCCAAAAAACCGCCCTGTATCGCGCCCGACCAGCAGGTATTTCATGCTCAGCGCGCGGAAAGTGTAGAGCAGCCCCGAAAGGTAGCGCGACACGATCCGCACCTCTTGTTTCGAGATCGCGCCCTCAGCCTCCATCGTTGCGGCCACGCGCAGGAGATGGACGGTGATCACCTCGAATTTGCGGAAATAGCGGCGCGAGGCAAAGGTATCGGTCAGGCCGACATGGTCTTGGGTGGGGTTAGTCATTATCCACGCGCTCTTTTCTTTGTCGGCGACCGAACAACTTCTCATCAAGCTGTTCAAGCTTGATGAGACCGTTGGCGAACAGAACGCAGAGGCAGAATGTCACCAAAAGAACACCCGCTATCAGCACAAGTTTAATCACCAAATGGTCTGGCATCCAATTAGCTGTCAGAAGAAGCAAAGTTAGGAACCCGCCAAAGACAACAAAGAGAATCCCTATCCTGAACCTGTCGCGTATTCCTTTTGGCTTGCCTTTGGAACGGAAAGTCACTGAAGCGCCTCACCCCCCATACAAATTCTTATCATGCTTCTCGACAATCGAGGCGAACCGACGGGCAAAGCGCTCATCTGCCTTGGCCTTCTTCTCCAGCACGTCGCGGGCAAAGACCATGTGGTCCTCATGCGCCTCGAGCATGTCGGCCATCTTCTGGTTGGTCGCGGTGCCGATGGCAGCCATCGCGGTTTGTGCCTCCTGGTCCGTCTGAACGCCGATCTCGTTGATGCGGTGGGCCACGTCCTGCTGCTGCGCGGTTTTCAGCGATTTGGTCAGGGCGTCATACAGCACCACGCGCTGTTGCGTGTCTGTCTGCAGCTTGTTGATCAGCACCATCTGCGTCGCCGCCTGGTTCTGCAGTGAATCGACCCAGGTCTTGCCCTTTTCGATATAGCGCTCCAGCGTCTGCGATTTGGCCAGCTTGACCTGCTCTTCCTGAACCTTGGCGTTGTATTGCTTGTTCAGCTCGGCCAGTTCGGTCTCCAGCTGGGTGCGTGCGGCGGCGTCCTGTTCGACGGAGATCTTGTTTTCCAGCGTTATGATCGTCGGGTCCATGCCCTGAATCTCGGCGCGCAATGCCTCCAATTCGGCCACGGTCGCTTCGCGATCATCTAGCGTGACGGTTAAGTTATCTTCAACCTTCACCCGCTGTTCTTCTAGCACCGACAGTTGCCCTTGCAGCAATTGCACGATCACGTCGGATTTGGCGATCAGGTCCTGTAGCTTGTCGTCGATATTGGCAGTGCGCATCCGCTCTTGCCGCATGGATTCCGATTTCCCGCGTGAGAAGATGCCGACGAACGATTCCCAGCCGGTTTTCGAGCGCATCTCGTCGAAATCCTTGGAAAACGCGTTGGTGACATCATCCAGACCCATGATCAGCTCGGCAATGTTGGCGTTCATCACCTCGGTATGGGCGTGCACATCCTCAAGCGTGGCATTTTCGATGTCGATGTCTGCCTCGGCGGTGCCGATCTTGGCGCGGGCGGCCTCAATTCGCGAAGTCAGCCCTTCGATCTGCGACTGGCTTTCGCGCACCTTGGTTTGCGTTTCTTTGATCAGCGCCTCAAATTGCTGGTTCGACATCGGCTCTATCCCTTTTTTCTTCTATTACCCAATAAGATAGGGAATGTTACGACAATTTACATCCCTTCGGGCTCGAAAATCACCCGAACTTTCGCAAACTCGATGCAAAAAAGATAGATCGGATCAGCACCTGTTTTTGATCAAATCTGGATTGATCCCGTGCCTATAGTGGACATAGACAAGGACAATCCCACCTGATTGAGTACGCCCAACCCCATTCCTGCCGGAGATTGACCCATGCTGGACACCACAACCGACCTGAAATCGCTGCTGAAAGACCCTGCGTTGTTGGCGACCAAAGCCTATATCGGCGGCCAATGGGTCGATGGCGAAAATGGCGGTTTCCCCGTCACAAACCCAGCGCGCGGCGATGTTCTGACCGAAGTGGCAGACCTCAGCCGGGCCCAGGTCGCCGGAGCCATCGCGCAAGCTGAGGCCGCGCAAAAGGAATGGGCAAAGCTGACCGGCAAGGAACGTGCCGTGATCCTGCGGCGCTGGTTCGATCTGATGATGGAAAACGCCGAGGATCTGGGCAAGATTCTGACGGCCGAGCAGGGCAAGCCGCTGGCCGAAGCGATTGGCGAAATCGGCTATGGCGCATCGTTTATCGAGTTCTTCGGCGAAGAAGCAAAACGCGTTTACGGTGAAACCATTCCCGGCCATCAACGCGACAAACGGATCATGGTGCTGAAACAGCCGATCGGCGTGGCGGCCTCGATCACCCCGTGGAACTTCCCAACTGCGATGATCACTCGCAAAGCAGCCCCTGCACTGGCCGCCGGGTGCGCGTTTGTGGCCCGCCCGTCCGAAGAAACCCCATTGTCCGCACTTGCGCTGGCTGTACTCGCCGACCGTGCGGGCATTCCTGCGGGGGTATTCAACGTTGTACCCTCACTGAACGCCAGTGAGATCGGCAAAGAATTCTGCGAAAATCCCGGAGTGCGAAAGCTGACCTTCACCGGCTCGACTCAGGTGGGCCGCATCCTTCTGCGGCAGGCGGCGGATCAGGTGATGAAATGCTCGATGGAGCTGGGCGGCAATGCTCCGTTCATCGTGTTCGACGACGCCGATCTGGATGCCGCTGTCGAAGGCGCGATGATGTGCAAGTTCCGCAACAACGGGCAGACCTGCGTCTGCGCAAACCGTATCTACGTTCAGGCTGGTGTGTATGACGCCTTCGCAGCAAAGCTGAAAACCGCGACCGAGGCGCTGTCGGTTGGCGATGGCCTTTCAGACGGCACCACGACCGGCCCGTTGATCAACGACAAGGCGGTTGTCAAGGTTCAGGACCACATTGCGGATGCGACCGCAAAGGGTGGTCAAGTCCTGACCGGTGGCTTGCCACACGATCTGGGCGGCACTTTCTTCCAGCCGACCATCGTCACCGGCGTCACGCAGGATATGAAAGTCGCGCAGGAAGAAACCTTTGGCCCGCTGGCCCCGCTGTTCAAATTCGAGGATGTGGATGATGTGATCGCCATGGCCAACGATACAATCTTTGGCCTGGCCGCCTATTTTTATGCCAAGGACCTGAGCCGCGTCTACAAAGTGGCCGAGGCGTTGGAATATGGCATCGTGGGTGTGAACACCGGCATCATCTCGACCGAGCTTGGCCCGTTCGGCGGTGTCAAGCAATCCGGCCTGGGCCGCGAAGGCAGCCACCACGGCATGGAAGACTATCTGGAAATGAAATACGTCTGCCTGTCGGTTTAATCTGACAAGACCCCGGTGCATCGCGTCGGGGCCGTTTGGTTTGTCACAAAACTGCAAACAAACCGTCACATCCCTGCAATGACCGGCGTTCATCCCCCTCTCATCCAATTGAGAGGGGATATCCAACGATGTCTTTGCGTTTTGCCTGCCTGACATCTGCCCTTGCCCTGACCACCGGTCAGGCCGTGGCAGAGATGAACTTCAACCGAATTGCGTCTTTTCCAGTCGTCAAGAACATGGCCGAGGGGGCCGACACCGAACGTGAAACCTCGCCCGAGATCATCGCGGCAACTGCGGATGGGATGACGCTGGTCTACACCGACAGCCCACTGGGCGTGATCGGCATGGTCGACATCACCGACCCCGCAAACCCGGCCCCGCTGGGTGCAATAGAAGTGGGTGGCGAGCCAACCTCGGTTGGAATCGTCGGTGCGACAGCTTTTGTGGGCGTCAACACGTCGGAAAGCTATACCGCTCCGTCCGGCAAGTTGATCTCGGTCGATATCGCGGGCAAAGCGGAAACCGGTGCCTGTGATCTGGGCGGTCAGCCCGACAGCGTCGCCATCGCCCCCGACGGCAGCTTTGTCGCCGTGGCGATCGAAAACGAGCGCGACGAAGACCTGAACGACGGCATCATCCCGCAGCTACCTGCCGGGTCCCTGGCGTTGGTACCGCTGAAAGACGGCGCGCTGGAGTGCGCGGGCATGAAGATGGCCCCGCTGACCGGTTTGGCCGAGGTTGCGCCGACGGACCCCGAGCCCGAGTTTGTTGACATCAACGCCCTTGGCGAGACCGTCATCACCTTGCAGGAAAATAACCACATCGCGGTGGTCGACAAAGACGGCAACGTGGTCAGCCATTTCCCGGCAGGTGCAGTTGATCTTGAAGGTATCGACGCCACCGACGAGCGCGGCGCGCTGATCTTTACCGAAAGCCAGCCGGGCCGCCTGCGCGAGCCTGATGCCGTGAAGTGGATCGACGACAATCATTTCGCCACCGCCAACGAAGGCGACTATGAGGGTGGTTCGCGCGGTTGGACGATCTTCCACAAGGACGGCACCGTTGTGTACGAAAATGGCACCGAGTTCGAGAAAGCCATAATCCAGATCGGCCACTACCCCGACAAACGCTCGGACAGCAAAGGGGTTGAGCCCGAAAGCGTGACCGCAGCGACCTTTAGCGGCACGCCCATGATCTTTGTCGGGGCCGAACGCGCCTCGGTCGTTGGTGTCTATGATGCCACCGACCCGGCCAACCCAGTACTAAAGCAACTGTTGCCTTCGGGCGTTGGCCCGGAAGGCTATGTTGCGATCCCAGAGCGTAACCTGCTGGTGTCGGCCAACGAAAAAGACCTGATCGAAGATGGCGGCCCGCGTGCGCATGTTTCGATTTTTGAATACCAGGAGGCCCCAGCCAACTATCCGCATCTGACGTCCGCAGGCGCGGATGAGCTGATCGGATGGGGGGCTCTGTCCGGCTTGGTCGCGGATGAAGACGGCATGATCTATGCGGTCAATGACAGCTTCTACGGTTTCCAGCCCTCGATCTTCAAGATCGATCCTGGTCAGACCCCGGCTCGCATCGTGGACGTGATCCGCATTCACCGTCAGGACGGCAACCCGGCGCAGAAGTTGGATCTGGAAGGCATCACACTGGACGGTGAGGGTGGTTTCTATGTTGCTTCCGAAGGTCGTACCGACCGGGTGATCCCGCACGCGATCTACCACGTCTCGGCCGAAGGCAAGATCAAGGATCGTAAGGGCGAGATCGGCCTGCCGCCGGAACTGATGGCCGTCGAGAAGCGCTTTGGCTTTGAGGGCATCACCAGGGTTGGCGACACCCTGTGGATGGCAGTTCAGCGCGAATGGAAGGACGATCCGGACAACCACGTGAAACTCGTTGCCTACAATCTGGACACCAGGGAATGGGGTGCCGTGCACTATCCAAAAGCTGATCCGGAAAAAGGCTGGGTTGGTCTGTCGGAAATCGTGGCATTTGGTGACCATGTCTACGTCATCGAACGCGACAATCAGCACGACCACCGCGCCGTGACCAAAAAGATCTACCGCATTCCGCTGTCCGATATGACCCCGGCCCCACTTGGCGGCGAATTGCCTGTGGTCAGCAAACAAGAGGTTCGCGACCTGCTGCCCGACCTGACCTCAACCGGTGGCTACGTTCTGGACAAGATCGAAGGTCTGGCCATTCTGCCCTCGGGCGAGGCGTTTGTGATGACCGACAATGACGGCGTCGATGATGCCTCGGGCGAGACGATGTTCTGGTCGATCGGGTCAGTCACGGCTGGGAACTGATTGTCAATCCCAGCGCATTATTGGCCCCGCGGGAAAACTTCGCGGGGTCTTTTCTTTTGCAGCTTCGAATAGGCGCACGCTTACTTCTTTGGTTCTTCTGAGATTACAGTGGTCACGGTGCGCGTCGTCCGACTTCTGGTGGTCGCGATAGCCCCCAAAACCAAAGCGCAGGCCACGGCCTGGGATGTTGTAATAACCTCTCCAAACGCAAAGAACCCGACGGCAAACATCGTGGGCAATTCAATGCTTCCTACGACTGCGGTTTGAGATGCACCGATCAGCGGCGAACAGATCGTGTAAATCAGCTGCGGCACCAGCGCAGTGATCAACCCAATTCCGATGATCAACATCCAATCGGACTGCCCTTTCGGGAGCAAACTGGAAACGTCCGCACTCAACATCAAAGGCAAAAGCCCAAGTACCGATCCCAAAGAAACCGAGGCAATGCGTGCAAGTGGCGCGATGCGGGACAGCCTGTGCACCAAAACAGATATGCCGAAACCGAAACCAAGTGGGGCTGCCAGCGAAATCAGAAGCGTCGGAATGTGCTCGAGCGGAACAGATGCGGGCGAGCCAGCTATGATTGCGGCCACCACGATAAGGCCCGAGGCGAACAATGCACGCCGAGTGGGTGTATCCGAGAACAAAACCCAGGCCATAACCAACGTGAAAACCGGATATGTCATGTATAGGACGCCGACCGTCGAGGCGGGCAATGTTTCCAACGCGGTCACGTAGCCTGTCCACCCAAGCCCCATCACCACGCCCACCGCAAGACCCCAACAAATCTCGCGCCACGCTTTGCGGTGAATGACAAGAACAGGCAGCAGCAAGACTGCCGATACGACGTAGCGATAGAATGCAACGGCATAGGGTGCGACGCCTTGCTCGGTCAGTCCCCTGCTAAAATAGGGAACCAGCCCAAAGCAAATTGATGCAAATAGAACACCAAAGACCGCAAGTGCATAAGGAATAGCCGGTTTGGTCTGTGTCGACGTCGCTGCCATGCACAAGTGCTAGCACGGGTCCCGAAGAAATGAAGCAGAGATTCAGCAAGCGGAGACTATGGGTTCCTATCGCCGACAGGCACAATCCAAAAAACAACGCCCCGCGTCTGGAGGAACGCGGGACGTGTGTTGCGACAGTCTGGGAGGAGGAGACTGTCGCAGGATTCTCAGGCGTGTTAATTTACAGCCTTGGCGTCCACCACATCCTTCTCGATGGCTTTGGACGACGAAATCTCGATCCGGCGCGGTTTCAGGGCCTCGGGAACTTCGCGCTTCAAGTCGATATTCAGCATACCGTTCTCATGGCTTGCGCCAGTGACGCGGACGTGGTCTGCCAGCGCAAAACGACGCTCGAACGCGCGGGTGGCAATGCCACGATGCAGAAAGCTGCGGTCCTTGTCGTCGGTGGCTTTTTTGCCGGCCACGACAAGCGAGTTTTCCTTCACTTCGACGGACAGGTCATCTTCCGAAAAACCGGCGACAGCGACCGAGATGCGGTAGGTGTCGGCGTCGGTTTTTTCGATGTTGTATGGGGGATAGCTGGGCTGAGCCACATCGTTGGTCAGAACGCGATCCATCATGTCAGCGATCTGGTCAAAACCGATAGTTGCGCGGTGCAGCGGTGCAAAGTCAAATGTACGCATGTGTCGTATCCTCATCCTTGAGCGATTTACGATAAGTGCCCTCCGACTGGACGGGCGATTACAGGTACCGGACCCCGTTGTGGCGATCCGATACACATCACATGGGTAGCGATTTGATCGAGTTCAACCCCCGCCAGAGCTGATGAATTTCGCCCCTGATCCAGACTTGCCGGAACCGACTTGCAACCGTCGGATCGACGCCTTGGGTTGTGGTGCGTCACGCCGCATGATGGCCTTGAGCTCGGTGACGATCCCGTCAAGCTCCATGCCAAAGCCGACTTTCCGGCTGCCATCTGTACCAACCGCCGAAACAACGGACAGGATCTGCCAGCGCGATCCGTTCTTCGCCAGAACGGCGGACCCGGACGACCCGAAAGTAACATCGCAATCAAACAGGATCAGCCCCAGTTGACGATCGACAATTCGGCACGAGCGTTCCCGCGTGATCGCCTCGGACCGCCCACGACCATAAGAGGCGATGCTGACCTCACTTCCCAGAACACGCCCGCTGTGCAGCGCAAAGGGGTCTGCGATGGAATAGGGAATAGGCTCACCAAGGCGCAACAGGGCAACGTCTATCCGAACACTATCGTGCGAAAGCGGCGGATTAGAGCCGTAGTTGGGGTGAATTGCAATCTGTGAAACTTGACGCTCGGCCAGGGCATTACCGTTGCTGAGCCCGGCGCGAAAAGTAACGTCTTCGGGGGCAAATGCGGTTCCGGTGCGCTGATCCACGGCGCAATGCGCCGCTGTCAGAACCATGTCTTGCGAAATCAACGTACCGGTACAAAACGACCCGTCTCCCATATCCAGCCGCCCGATCGCTTCCCAGCCATAAAGGTCATCCCGGTCCGTCAGCTTGCGCTTGTTGGCTTGCGCATGGGACATGGTGGCCAGAACGCTTAAACCCAAAATAAGACTGAGGAAGGCTCTGATCACGGCCGAATGAACCTCGCGCCGACGTTTTTCCCAGACCCTGAGCTGGGCGATGACAATCCGAATCCACGCCCCGCAGACAGTTCATCACGCAGCAATTGCAAAGAGTGCTCAACGGCAGTGCCAATTGCTACATTCTCGCCGTCCAGACTGGCCTTGGCCGCCACAACAGACACGATCTGAGGGCGCGGGCCCTCAAAGGAAAAAACCGGCGCCCCGGACGAGCCGAAATCAACGTCACACGACATGACCATGACACCTCTTTGTCGGTTCATCACGGAACAGACCTGTTGCAGCGATGGTGCCTCGGACCGGTCATGCGCATAAGACACCACGCCAACTTCTGCGCCCCTGCGGGGTTGATCCCCTGACTCGAATGGAATGACGGCGGTGTTTCTGATGGGTTGCCACAGCTCGATCAGGGCCACATCCGCGCTCACCCTGTCGGTTGTTGAGGCAGAGCTGAATTGATAGTCGGGATGGATCACGGCTTGCCGCGCTGTCCGATAGGCCAGGGCACGCCCCAAACGCCAACCTGCCAGAAACTCGATATCTTCCGGATTGATCAGTTGCCCTGAAACTTTGTCGAACAGGCAATGTGCCGCTGTGAGCACCAATGTTGGCGACACAAGCGTTCCGGTGCAAAACCCTTTGCCCGCTATATCCAGCCGACCCACGGCCATCCATTCGCGACCAGAATCCGAAGTGTCCAGACTTTTCAGCCCGGTATCCTGCGCTGTGGCCGCCATCGGCAAGACACAGAGCACAATCGCCTTGATCCAGTTACGCACGCGGTTCTCCAGGATTCACTCTGGCCTATTTGTCCTACGGGTTGCGTTGGGCGAAAATAGGGCAATCAGCGGCTGCGAGAAATTCCAAGGCAAGTGATGCGCGTGGGCACCAACGCGACTTACTTCAAGATCGGTACAGCGTCCCTTGATTGTTGCATCGACGGCGGCTTTGGCCCACCAGTCGCCCAGTCCAGCAATTCAACTGTATGCAAAACCGGGATCTGCGTGCCCGACCCGATCTGCATCATGCATCCAATGTTTCCTGCAGCAATGAGGTCCGGCTTCTTTGCCTCCAGCGTTTTGACCTTGCGCTGCTTCAGCTGGCCAGAAATCTCGGGCTGCATCAGGTTGTACGTGCCTGCACTGCCGCAGCACAGATGGCTGTCGGCAGGCTCGACAACTTTGAACCCGGCCCGTTTCAGCAAGTCCTTGGGATAGGTCTTGATCTTCTGCCCGTGTTGCAGGGAACAGGCCGCATGATAGGCAACCGTAAGGTTTTGGTCGCGACCATCAGGCAAGTCCAGCTGCATGACCAACTCACTGATATCCATGGCAATACCCGAGACACGCTCAGCATCTTTGGCCAGAGGATCGTTCCGGAACATATGTCCATAGTCTTTGACTGTCGTACCACAGCCCGACGTATTGATGACGATGGCATCCAGACCATCGCCGTCCATTTCGCGCGTCCACGCCTTGATATTGGCTGCGGCGGCCGCGTGGCTTTCACGACTTTTACCCATATGGTGCGTCAAAGCTCCGCAACACCCAGCGCCTTCGGCCACCACAACTTCGCATCCAAGACGGGTCAGCAATCGGATCGTGGCGTCATTGATGTCTGTGTTCAGGGCTTTCTGCGCACAGCCCGTCATCAGTGCCACGCGCTTTTTCCGATCTCCCTTGGCCGAAAAACTCTGCGGGTCATCGTTGCGGCTGACCGGCGGGATGTGCTTTGGGGCCATATCCAACATCGCCCGCAACCGGGCATCAGGCATCAGAAACCGAAACGGACGGCCCAGCTTGGCGCCGATCAGGGCCCAGCGAAACCGCATCGGATAGGGCAGGATCTGCGCCAGAGCCCAACGCAGTACACGGTCCGCCAAGGGGCGTTTGTAGTTCGACTCGACGTACTCGCGCGCGTGATCGACCAGGTGCATGTAATGCACACCCGATGGACAGGTGGTCATGCAGGCCAGACAGGACAGGCAGCGATCGATATGCTTGACCGTCTTTTCATCCGGTACGCGTTCGTTTTCCAGCATGTCCTTGATCAGGTAGATACGGCCGCGCGGGCTATCCAACTCATCCCCCAACACCTGATAGGTCGGGCATGTCGCAGTACAGAACCCGCAATGCACACAACTGCGCAGAATCTCGTTCGAGCGCTGGATTGCCGGGTCCTGCAGCTGTTTTTCTGTGAATGTTGTTTGCATCGCCCTACCCCATCAGTCCCGGATTGAATACGGATCGAGGGTCAAACCTCGCCCTTATCCCTCGTGTTAGAGCCAAAAGAGCGGCGTTTTCCGGCTGGAATCGCCCCAGCGCTTGCATTTCTTCCGGGGCCGCCCGCACCAGCGTTGAATGCCCCTGAACATCACTGAGAGCGGCTCGCAAATCCTCGCCTTCGGGCGCCAAAGTCCAGATCAGACCGCCACCCCAATCGACCACCCTGTTCGGATTATTGTCACTGGCCACACGGACCATGTCCGTCGGCTTGACCGAGGTTTTCCATACATTGTCCGGCTTGTCGGCAAAAGGCTCGATGTCGCGCACTTCACGCCAAATCGCAGCATTTTCAACCGGATCGGTGACAACCTGATCCGGCTTCAATTCTGCGAAAAGTTCCAGCAACTTGCCGACGCGATACTCGACAGATTGCTCAAACCCTTCGATCCGCAGAACCGTCCGAGAAGGCTTGCCGCCACACTCGGGCAACCGCGCCGCGCCATTGACTTCGAACGGCGAGCATAATGCGTCACAAAACAGCTTGGACGTCGCGGTCCACCCGCGATGTTCCCAAACAAGCGTCGCTACGGCCTCTGGTTTGGGCAGCACTTTCAATGAAACCTCGGTCAATACTCCCAACGTGCCCCAGGACCCAGCCATCAATTTCACCAGATCATAACCGGTGACGTTCTTCATCACCCGCCCACCGTTCTTGACCACCTGACCGCGCCCATCGACAAAGCGCACGCCCAACAGAAAGTCCCGGCACGCTCCGGCCTGAATCCTGCGCGGCCCTGAAACATTTGCAGCGACTACACCGCCGATGGTCGGATCACCCGAAGTTCCCAGCAACGCGCGATGATCCATAGGCTCAAACGCCAGTTGTTGCCCTTCCGCATCCAGCGCGGCCTCGATCTCAGCAAGCGGGGTACCTGCCTTGGCCACAAGTGTCAGGGCTCCGGGCTCATAAAGGGTGATACCGCTCAGCCCCGACACGTTCAGTTCAGTGTCCGGCCCGGTCACACCGCGTGTTCCGCCCCCAGCTATCCGCACCGGCTCTTTCAACCCGGCCACCAGTTCCGCCAACTCGGCTTCCGTCTCAGGTCTCATTTGCTTCATCTTTTCAAAAATACTCCGGGGAAATCGCGCCTGCGGGATTGGGGCACAGCCCCTTTATTCCGCCGCAATGCGCCGCGCCTCGGATACGTCCAGAGGGAAGACCTTTGCGGGGTTCAACAGCCACTGGGGATCAAATACATCCTTGACCGCCATCTGCGCCTCAAGATCGGCTGGCGCATATTGATGTGACATCAGATCCCGCTTCTCGATGCCGACACCATGTTCGCCCGTCAGACATCCGCCCACATCCACGCACAGCTTCAGGATCTCGGCCCCAAACGCCTCGCATTTCTCCAAATCGCCGGGTTTGTTGGCATCAAACAATATCAAGGGATGCATGTTGCCGTCGCCCGCGTGAAACACATTTCCCACCGGCAGTCTAAATTCTTCACTCATCTCGCCGATGCGCCGCAAGACTTCGGGCAAAGAGGACACCGGAATCGTCCCATCCAGACACATATAGTCGTTCATCTGCCCCATTGCGCCAAAAGCCGATTTCCGGCCCAGCCAGATTTTTGCGCTTTCTTCGGCAGACTGGCTTTCGCGCAGCTCAACGGGATTGTGACGCTTGGCGATCTCGACAATCTTCGAAAGCTGATGATCAATCTCGGCCTCTGATCCTTCAACTTCGACGATCAGCAGAGCATGGCAATCGGGGTATCCGGCCTTCGCGAAATTCTCACAGGCTTTGATGCACAAGGTATCCATGAACTCGATCGCAACCGGTAAAATGCCAGATTTGATAATATCAGAGACACATTGGCCCGCGACCTCATTGTCATCGAAGCCCATCAGAACCGGCCGCGCCCCTTCGGGTTTGCGCAGAATACGCAGCGTGGCCTCGGTCACGACACCCAACTGCCCTTCTGACCCGCAAATGACGCCCAGCAGGTCCAGACCGGGGGCATCCAGATGCGCACCGCCGATTTCGACAACACTGCCGTCCATCATCACCATGGTCACACCCAGCAGGTTGTTCGTGGTCACTCCGTATTTCAGACAATGCGCACCACCCGAATTCATCGCGATATTCCCGGCAATGGCGCAAGCCAATTGCGAGGACGGATCGGGCGCATAAAAGAAGTCCTCTTCCTCGACGGCGCCCGAAACGCTCAGATTGGTCCGTCCGGTCTGCACCTTGATGAAGCGGTTGTCATAATCGACCTCCAGCACCTCATTCATCCGCGCCACGCCCAGAATGACGCAATCCGCAGTGGGCAGGGCCCCGCCCGCCAGCGAGGTGCCCGCGCCACGTGGGACAACCGGCACCCCCTCTTCATGGCAGATGCGCAGAACATCCGAGACTTCTTTTGTATTGAACGGCAACACGGCCAGCATCGGCGGGCACTTATACGCTGTCAGCGCATCACACTCATAGGCTCGGGTCTCAACCGGGTCCTCGATGATGGCACTCTCGTGCAGGACACGCGACAGGCGCGCAATAATCTCCGATTTTCGGCTCAGAACCTGCGGGCTTGGCTTTGGCATTTCCATGGCGGCGCCTCCTTTTGGTAAAATAATATTACCAATTTCAAAATCTGGCAAGTTCTTCCGTTCGGTCTTAGTGTCACGCTTATGACCTGGATCGAACGTGCCGCATTGTTTTCCCCTCTGGACTACACCGCCCTCGCCGTACTGCTGGGCGCGTGGCTGTGGATCGGGTGGAAGATCGAACATCCGTCGCCGCAGAAGCGTTCTGTCTCTCAGATGATGGACAACTACCGCCGCGATTGGATGCGCGAGATGGTGACGCGCCAACCGCGCATGTTCGATGCGCAGGTTGTGGCCGCAATGCGCCAGGGCAGTACGTTCTTCGCGTCCACCACAATGATTGCGATCGGCGGTGGGCTGGCCCTGTTGGGCAATACCGAGCGACTGGCAGGGGTGGCCAGTGACCTCGCCATCGGAAGCGCGCCTGCCATGGTGTGGGAGATCAAGATACTAGTCGTCGTTCTCTTGTTGGCCAACGCATTCTTGAAATATGTCTGGGCGCATCGCCTGTTTGGGTATTGTGCCGTGTTGATGGCATCGGTCCCAAACGACCCTGAAGACCCGCAAGCGTACCCACGCGCCGCTCAATCGGCCGAGATTTGTGTTACAGCAGCGCGCAGCTTTAACCGCGGTCTCCGCGCCACTTATTTTGCGCTGGCTTCGTTGGCATGGTTCCTTGGGCCAATCGCGCTGATGTTGGGCACCGTGACCACGTTCGGGGTCTTGTATCGGCGCGAGTTTGCCTCGCAGTCCCGAACAATCCTGATGTCTCAAAATCTTAACACAGAGACGTGATCCCGATGTACCGCGATACCCCGTACATTCGCGCTATGAGATATGTGATTCTCAGCGCCTTCCTGGCCAGCCCTGCCCTTGCCGACCCGCCTGCTATCGAGAAAGTTGCGGCCATTCGAAGTGGCGATACATGGCGCTTCGATGTCACGATTCGGCACCCGGACATCGGATGGGATGATTACGCCGATGGCTGGCGAGTTTTGGACATGAATGGAAACGAGTTGGGGATGCGTGTCCTGCATCACCCACATGTGGATGAGCAGCCGTTCACCCGCTCGCTGAGCGGTGTGGAGATACCCGAAGGCACAGCGCAAGTGCAGATTCAGGCGCGTGACAATGTCGGTGGCTGGGGCGAAGAAACAACAGTGGTCGACCTGAACTGAACGTCAGAACACCCCAAGGCTCAAGCCCGCCGCCATCGCGGCTCCAATCTCGCGGCATTTCTCAAGCTGATCTTCGGGAATAGATTTTTCGGCCAGAATCGCCTCGGGCGTTTGTGCATGGGTGCAGAGGATCAGCGGTGGTTGCACCTCTTTCAACCGCCAGCCGGTTGCAATGCGGGCGGTTTGGCGCGCGGCGTTTGCGCCATCTGATCCCGCGCAGACCAGTTGCGCATATGGACGACCTTCGATTTTCCCCAGAACCGGATAGTAACTGCGGTCGAAAAACTCCTTCATCAGACCCGAAATCGCGGCCAGATTCTCGGGCGCGCAGAAAAGATAGCCGTCGGCTTCTAGCAGATCATCAGGCCCGGCCTGATCAGCGGTTTTTAGAACAACGTCTGCCTCGTTTCGTCCGGCCTCCGCCGATGCTTCGGCCATTTGCCGGGCTCCGCCGGTGCGCGAATGGTAAACGATCAGAAGCTGCGCCATGTCAGACCCGGTGATAAGGGCCGCCCGACAGGATGGTCGCGGCCCGATAAAGTTGCTCGGCCAACATCACACGGACAAGCATATGGGGCCAGACCATCGACCCGAATGAAATGGAAAAATCGGCCTCAGCCCTTAGATTAGGGTCTATTCCGTCCGCTCCGCCGATGATCATCGCCAGATCTTGCCGCCCAGCATCGCGCCATCCACCCAGCTTTTTGGCAAAATCGGGTGAGGACATGACCCGCCCCCGCTCATCCAAGGTGCAGATCACAGCACCTTTGGGCACCGCCTTGCGCAGCAGGGTAGCCTCTGCCCCCATGCCAGCGTTTTTCTTGTCTTCGACTTCGACTACACGCGCGGGACCAAGGCCCAACGCACGGCCGGTCCGGTCAAATCGGGTCATGTAGTCGTCAAGCAGGGACCTCTCCGGTCCGGCACGCAATCGCCCGACCGCAACTATGCTGATACGCATATCTCTCTCGCCTCCGGCCCCTTAATACAGGCCGGGATGGCGCCTCAGTTCGCCGAGGCGCTACCGCCCTGAGGCAGCCACATCTTTTCCAGCTGGTAGAATTCACGCACTTCGGGGCGGAAGATATGGACGATCACGTCGCCCGTATCGATCAGCACCCAGTCGCCGGCGTCCTTGCCTTCGACCTTCGAGGTGAAACCGAATTCCTGCTTGATGCGATCCGTCAGCTTTTCCGCCATGGCCGAGACCTGACGGGTCGACCGACCCGAGGCAATAACCATGTGATCCGCAACAGAAGACTTACCCTGCAGATTGATCTGCACGACGTCTTCGGCCTTGTCATCGGAAAGTGAGGAAAGGATACGCTCAAGCAGCTTGTCGCTGATTGACTGAGAGTGGGCCATCATTTTGGCCCCGTCATCGGCGGGTAAACCCGCCTGTGTATGTAGAGACAGGACATAGTCCTCCTTTGTTGCGCGCCGTGAAACCCCGGCGCCGGGGTACTAATAAGGTAACAAGCACCCCACGACATTTCAATGAAGGCCCCCCGGCCCCTCGCAGGAATGTGCCTTGGCGGCATCTGCAGGGGTACGCAAGACCTTGATAGACTCGGCCAGTATCTATATCTGACCGCTTATGAGACCTCATACGGCCCCGAATATCGACCTGCAAGACCGCACGCGCCTGCGCGAACGGTTCTTTGGGGCCGCCCGCACGGTTCTGGCCCGCCTAGCCGCGGCCTAAGCCAACTCGCCAGCCAATTCTCATAACATACGGGAGTGGACCAATGTCCCCCAAAACACTCTATGACAAGATCTGGGATGCCCATGTCGCGCACGAAGCCGATGATGGAACTTGCCTGCTGTATATCGACCGCCATCTGGTACACGAAGTCACCAGCCCGCAGGCGTTCGAAGGCCTGCGCATGGCGGGCCGCAAGGTGCGCGCTCCGGAAAAGACCATCGCCGTGCCGGACCACAACGTTCCGACCACACCTGACCGCGTGAACGGGATTGAGAACCCGGAATCGCGTATTCAGGTCGAAGCGTTGGACAAGAACGCCAAGGATTTCGGCATTCACTATTATCCGGTGAATGACGTGCGGCAGGGAATCGTACACATTGTCGGCCCCGAGCAAGGCTGGACCCTGCCCGGCATGACCGTGGTCTGCGGCGACAGCCACACGGCGACTCACGGCGCGTTTGGCGCGTTGGCCCACGGTATCGGGACGTCTGAAGTGGAACATGTTCTGGCCACTCAGACCCTGATCCAGAAGAAATCCAAGAATATGAAGGTGGAAATCACCGGCAAGCTGCAGCCGGGTGTGACTGCCAAGGATATCACTCTGGCCGTGATCGGCGAGACCGGCACCGCCGGCGGCACCGGCTATGTCATCGAATATTGCGGCGAAGCGATCCGTGATCTGTCGATGGAAGGTCGGATGACCGTCTGCAACATGGCCATCGAAGGCGGCGCCCGCGCTGGCCTGATCGCACCGGATGAAACCACCTTTGAATATGTCAAAGGCCGCCCGCACGCCCCTAAAGGTGCCCAGTGGGAAGCTGCGATGGATTGGTGGAAGACCCTGTTCACCGATGAAGGAGCGCATTTCGACAAAGTCATCACCCTGCGCGGTGAAGACATCGCGCCAGTCGTGACCTGGGGCACCAGCCCCGAGGATGTTCTGCCGATCACAGCGACCATCCCCCACCCGGAAGATTTCGAAGGCGGCAAGGTCGACGCGGCCCGACGGTCCATCGAATACATGGGTCTGGAAGCCGGCCAGAAGCTGAGCGACGTGGAAATCGACACTGTATTCATTGGTTCCTGCACTAATGGCCGCATCGAAGACCTGCGCGCCGCCGCAGAGATTCTGCAAGGCAAGAAGATCAAGGATGGGATGCGCGCCATGGTCGTGCCGGGTTCCGGTCTGGTCCGAGCACAGGCTGAGGAAGAAGGTCTGGCGGAAATCTTCAAAGAGGCAGGCTTTGAATGGCGTCTGGCCGGTTGTTCAATGTGTCTGGCGATGAACCCTGACCAGTTGCAGCCGGGCGAGCGCTGTGCCGCGACCTCGAACCGCAACTTCGAAGGCCGTCAAGGCCGCGGCGGACGGACCCATTTGCTGAGCCCGGCGATGGCTGCCGCAGCGGCAATCACAGGACGGCTGACAGACGTCCGTGAATTGATGTAAGGTGCCCTCATATCTAGATATTTGAGGGATTGAAGAAATGAGTGACTGGATCAAATGGCTTTTGCTGGGACTTCTGTCCATAGCGTTCGGCATCTTTGCCCTGGGCAATGCCATTGCGGCTTCGATTGCCGTGACAGTGGTGACCGGCGCGTTGTTGCTGGTTGCAGGGGCGATGCAAGTGGTCGGCGGATTTACCGTCGAAGGCACGGGCAACAAGATTCTGTCACTCATCATGGGTGCGGTCATGCTGTTTCTGGGTTGGTCCTTTCTGGATCACCCTCTGCAGGGCACACTGACCTTGGCGACCGTGATGCTGATCCTGTTTATGGCAGGCGGCATCGCACGGGTCATCCTGTCGTTCCAGATGAAAGGAACGCAGTTTTTCTGGCCTACGATGATCTCGGGCATCTTGTCGATCATCCTCGCAGGCATCATCTGGTCTTATGCAAGCAGCGAACCTACAGCTCTGCTGAGTTTGCTGGGAATCCTGCTGGGAATCGAGATGTTGTTCAACGGGTTCGGATTGGTCTTCATGGCGCTCTTCGTCAAGAACGCACCCAAAGGCGAAACGAAAGAAGCTTAAACGCGGGATACGGGCGCGGCCCTCTCTCGCAGGAGTGTAAACATGGAAAAGTTTGACAAAGTCCACGGGGTGGCCGCCCCAATGCCGCTGATCAATATCGACACCGATATGATCATCCCAAAAGTGCACCTGAAAACCATCAAGCGATCCGGTCTTGGCGTCGTGCTGTTTGATGAGATGCGCTATCACGATGACGGGCGGGAGAACGAAGAGTTCATCCTGAACAAGCCTGCTTATCGTGAGGCCGAGATTCTGGTTGCTGGCGACAATTTCGGCTGTGGCTCATCGCGCGAGCACGCGCCTTGGGCAATCAAGGATTTCGGTATCAAGGTGGTGATCTCGACCAGCTTTGCCGACATCTTCTTCAACAACTGCTTCAAGAACGGAATCCTGCCCATCGTGGTCGAGGAAGAACATCATGCAGTTCTGATGGAAGACGCACATAAAGGCGAAAACGCCCGTATAACCGTGCATCTGGAAGATCAGCAGATCACCACCTCGGACGGCGTTGTCATCGAGTTCGACGTCGATCCGCACCGCAAGCACTGCTTGCTGAACGGTTTGGACGATATCGGCCTGACGATGGAAAAAGATCATCACATCGACAATTTCGAAGATCACGCCAGTCAGGCCCGTCCCTGGGTGTGATTCTGGGGGCGAATCTGTGGACACTCAACCTAACGGGGTCGCTGCGGCGACCTCGCTCTCGTTCTTGGGGTTGATTTTTGCAAAACCACAACATGTAGGTCTCACATTGAGATACACGTCGGATTTGCGTCCGAATTGATGCAATCTCGCACCAGTTGCGCCATCATTTTGCCCGAAATCACGTGTTTTCTGCCCCCTGTCTTGAGCGAAATGCCGCTTGTCGTCCATGTTGGCGCTAAAGAGGCATCCGTCACAAAGACGCGAGGAGACGGGCACAAGTTGGATTCAAGTCGGCAAAGATCGACTGGTTCGGTTTGAAAAAGGGTTCGGATTGTGATTGCACGCACAACAGGGGCGGCGATACGCGGAGTACTTGTAGCACTGATGGTGCTGACTCCCGCGTTGTACCTGCCTGTATCATCGACGAACGGGACCGAGATTCTGGTCTTTCTCGCGATCCTCGCGTTCCTTCTGACGTTTGCGGAATACAATTCCGCCTTTCCCAGCTTTATCGAATTTCGCGACGCACCACCGGTGAATCGCCTTCGGTTTGTTGGTCTGATGTCGATGGTCACGTTCCTGACTTTGATCTGTAAAAATGGCTACACGCCGACCGATCTGACCTCATTTGCATATGGTGTCGGTCTGGCCGTCGCAAATGTGGCAGATTTCCCCTATTCTCCGGTTCGTTTGGTTGTGTTGATGTTGCCTGCGGATGCCGGTCACACACTGATCGAACTGGTGCGGATTACGGCCAGTGTGGCCTATGTAGCTGCTCTGGTAACAGTTGCCAGCTTTGCTTATGCGGTTAAGGTCCGCGGATGGCCCACCGGGAACGGGGCCTTCAATGTCTGGACGAATCTGCCACTCTTTGATCCCACCAAAGGCGGAGACGTTGTGACACGCCTGCAACGGGATGGCCGTCTTAACATCTGCATCGGTATTCTGCTGCCCTTCCTTATTCCGGCCGTTATCAAACTCGTCAGCAGCATGGTTGCTCCGATCTCACTCAGCAACCCGCAGACGCTTATCTGGACCATGTGCGCATGGGCCTTTCTGCCAGCCAGCATGATCATGCGTGGCGTGGCGACTCTGCGTATTGCGGGGCTGATTGTGGAAAAACGCCGCGCCTATTCAACAAGCGAGACGACGCAGACTGCATGATCCGCGCATTGGTTCTGCTTCTGCTGCCCTTGGCAGCACAGGCAGACATCTTACGAATCGCCACCTACAATACCGAGCTCAGCCGAAAAGGCCCTGCGTTGTTGTTGCGCGACATTGAGCGCGATGACAGTCAGGTTCTGGCCGTCATCGACGTTATCGCGGCAACCCATCCTGACGTTATCGCCCTACAGGGTATCGATTGGGACATGGAGGGCGCGGCTCTCAACGATCTGGCCAACAAACTGCGCGCCGCAGGTTTGGATTATGGCTATCATTTCTCTGCGCAACCCAATGCGGGTCTCGAAACATCGCTGGATTTGGACGGAGATGGCCGAACTCAAGGCCCCGGCGACGCGCAGGGTTGGGGCCAGTTCACGGGCCAAGGCGGGCTGGCGGTTCTGTCCCGCTATGAAATCGTCAGCGAAGACGTTCAGAATTTTTCCGATCTGCTTTGGCAGGATCTTCCGGGGGCTGTTCTGCCCCGGGTAGATGGGCAACCCTTTCCGTCCAAGGATGCGCAATCAGTTCAGCGTTTGTCCTCGACCGCGCATTGGGTGGTGCCGGTCGAAACCCCATGGGGGCGGATCAACCTGATGACCTTTCACGCCGCCCCGCCAGTTTTCGACGGGCCCGAGGACCGCAATGGTCTGCGCAACAGCGATGAGATCCGGTTCTGGTCCGTCCTTCTGAACGGTGATCTGGGGTCAGCGCCCGCAGGGCCTTTCGCTATCGCCGGGGACGCCAATCTCGACCCTTCGCGCGGTGAGGGGCACAAGCAGGCCATCCACGCTCTGCTCTCACATCCCAATGTGCAGGATCCGCGCCCGACAGACCCGTCAGGTTCCTCCGCAACCGTCGAATGGAAAGCTACAGGAGAGATGCGCGTTGATTATGTCTTGCCGTCCAGGGATCTGCGCGTTCTTGGCTCCGGGGTTGTGTGGCCCGACGAAAGCAGTGCGCTGTTTGACAGCGCCCAGCGCGCCAGCAGACACCGTCTGGTCTGGGTTGATATCACGTTACCCTAAAGCATCGCCCGCATTTGCGATCGCAGACAGAGATGCAACAGTTTCAGTTGGGATCGCAGTGCGCATGGCATCATCCAAATCGGTCTGAACCACCGGATCAAGCAGGTCTGCCAAATGGGCACCATCCAATTGATGCGGCATCTGCCACAGGTATCGCATCTCGATCAGATGCGGGGCCATGGACCAGAACGGGCGGGCCAATTGCAACGGCCACCATTGCATCGGCATCACGGCAATAGGCCGCCCGATAACGCGCGACAGCGATTGTGCGATCTGCGTTCCGGTCAGGGTGTACCCTTCAAACGGAACATCACAAAACCGGGGCAACTCTCTGCGCATCTCGGCCAGCGCGACGGCGGCGCGGGCCAGATCGGGCAAGTAGGCCCAGGCATGCAGTACCTCGGGGTTGCCGGGATAGGTCAACTGGTTGCGCGCCAGGCGTTTGATAATGACCTGATCGAACCAGTTGCCTGACGCCTTTGTATCAATGAAATCCCCTGCACGCAGGATGATGGTGCGAACACTTGAGGCACGATACGCCTCTTCCATCTCAATTCGGATACGCCCAAGCGGATTGGTGGCCAGATGCGGCGTTTCACCTGACCACGGGCTTGGAGTGTCGTTTCCGAACACATAGACATTGCCCGGAAGCAGCACGGTTGCCCGCGTGCGTGTCGCGGCATCAATCACGAGTCGCGTCAAGCTTGGTACATCTTTGGCCCAGTTTGGATAGGCCGGATTCCACCCGTTCACGATGACGTTCACCCCACGTGCCGCCTGCGCAAGTGTGTCAGAGCCACGGCTGAACACCCGCACCTCCCATCCTGCGGCCTGAAAAGCCAGCCTGGCATTGCGCCCGAAACGGCCCGATGCACCCAGTATCAATGCTGATTGTGTCATGGCGACCTCCTGTTCAGAGGCAATCTACCCATTCATTTTACATAATGAATTGCCGCTGGGCGCAGAATATGTATTCATTTATGAATGGACAAAGCACTGACACATGCGGACTGGTCCCTGATCCAAAGCTTTCTGGCTGTAGCCGAAACAGGTTCACTGTCTGCAGCGGCCCGACACCTGGATCGCAGCCAGCCCACATTGGGACGACAGGTCCAAAGCCTTGAAGACGCGTTGGGCGTATCCCTGTTCGATCGACATGCGCGCGGGCTGAAACTCAGCGCGGCGGGCGCGCAGCTTTTGCCCATGGCGCAACAAATGCACAGCGCCATGACCGCGTTCAGCCTGGCCGCTGCCGGGCAATCCCAGCAATTGGAAGGCTCTGTCCGGATCACTGCATCCGTCTTTGCGTCGCATCACCTGCTGCCCGCAATCCTTGCGGACATCCGCAGAAAAGAACCGTCCATTCAGCTTGAGCTGGTCGCCACCGACACAACCGAGAACCTTCTGTACCGCGAGGCGGACATTGCCGTGCGCATGTATCGCCCGGCCCAGATGGACATCATTTCCCGCCATCTGGGAGAGGTGCCCCTGTGTTTTTGTGCGGCCAAATCCTATCTGGACCGAAAAGGACGCCCCAAAACCCCCGAGGAACTCTTCGCACATGACCTGGTTGGCTTTGATGCCAACCAAGACATCATCAAAGCCATGCGCGAAAAGGGATGGCCCGCCAGCCGTGACAGTTTCACCACCCGCTGCGATTTGCAAAGCGCCTATTGGGAACTGATCCGAGCTGGTTGCGGCATCGGGTTCAGCCAGATACAGGTGGCCGCGACTGATCCGGTGGTTGAGATTCTGCCACTTGATGTGGACATTCCGGTTCTACCGGTCTGGTTGGCCGCTCCACAGGCCATGCGCCAGACCCCGCGCATTCGCAGGGTCTGGGATCTTCTGGTTGAGGGTCTCAAAGCCAGTCTTTGAAACTCAAAGCGGCCCTGTATAGGTCCCGCGCGCAGGGTAGTTGTTGCCCAGCGTGAACTTCAGGCCACCGGCAATATCCGACATGGACGGGCGTCCAAACGGCGTGGTCTGCTGCCACGCGTAATAAAGCGTTTGGTCGGGCGCGATATAGAAATGACCGGGCTCTGCGAAAAGATCGGGTTCTGCACTGCCTTCGCGCTTGGTCGAGATATTCAGCCCCCAATCCTCACGCGCTTCTGCCAACGGCAGGCTGTGACCCACACGAAGTCGGGTCGCCCCGGCTTTCTCAGCGGTTTCGGCGGCACGTTCGGCGGTATCTGTCGTGATCATGATGACCTCGACACCCAACGCCGCAAAATCATCCAGCGCCGCTTCGACCTCGGTCATCTGTTTGATGCAGATCGGACAATGCAGCCCGCGATATTGAAACACCAGCGTCCCGTTTTTGCCCTTGTCCGCCTCAAGATCGAAGCTGCCATGCGCCACGGTTTCGATTTTCAACGCAGGAACCGGATTTCCAGGTGTCAGCATGTATTTTCCTCGTGTTTTGACGGGTTCGTCTCATTGACCCGATGCAACGCAGACGCTAGGCCCTGTGCAACAAAACGCAAGGAGACCCTTCATGTCCAACCCCTCGCTCCTCATCCTGCCCGGAGACGGAATTGGCCCGGAAGTTATGGCCGAAGTGCGCAGAATCATCGATTGGTTCGGCGCTAATCGCGGTCTTCAATTTGACGTGAGCGAGGATCTGGTCGGCGGTGCGGCCTATGACGCCCACGGCAAGCCCCTGTCCGATGAGACGATGGCCAAAGCGCAAGAGGTTGACGCGGTGCTGCTGGGTGCTGTTGGCGGTCCGAAATACGACGATCTGGATTTCAGCCTGAAGCCCGAGCGCGGCCTGCTGCGCCTGCGCAAGGAAATGGACCTGTATTCAAACCTGCGCCCGGCCCAGTGCTTTGACGCGCTGGCCGATTTCTCGTCGCTGAAGAAAGACATTGTCGCCGGTCTGGATATCATGATCGTGCGCGAGCTGACCTCGGGCGTCTATTTCGGCGAGCCGCGCGGCATCTTTGAAGAAGGCAACGAACGCGTCGGCATCAACACCCAGCGTTACACCGAATCCGAAATCGAACGCGCCGCGCGCTCGGCCTTTGAACTGGCGATGCGCCGGAACAAAAAACTGTGCTCGATGGAAAAAGCCAACGTTATGGAATCGGGCATCCTTTGGCGCGAGGTGGTTAACCGCGTTGCTGCCGATTACCCCGAAGTCGAGCTGAGCCATATGTACGCCGATAACGGTGCCATGCAGCTGGTGCGGGCACCTAAGCAATTCGACGTCATCCTGACCGACAACCTGTTCGGCGACATCCTATCCGACTGCGCCGCGATGCTGACCGGCTCGCTGGGGATGCTGCCGTCGGCTTCGCTGGGTGCACCGATGGCCAATGGCCGACCCAAGGCGATGTACGAACCGGTCCACGGTTCCGCGCCTGATATCACGGGTCAGGGCAAAGCCAACCCGATCGCCTGTATCCTCAGCTTTGCCATGGCGCTGCGCTACAGCTTTGATCAAGGCGAAGAGGCAAACCGCCTGGAAGCCGCGATCGAGAAAGTTCTGGCTGATGGTGTCCGCACCGCCGACCTGCTGGCGGATGAAGGCGTTACACCGGTTTCGACCACCGAAATGGGTGATGCAATCCTGGCGGCTTTGGATTCCAGCGTCTAAGTTAAGCAAGAAACGAATGACAAAAGGCGGTGCCCAGTGCACCGCCTTTTTAGTCAATTACCGCCAAAGATATTCTTCAGCAGATTATTGATATCCTTGGCGAAACCGCCTTGCTTGCGGCGCGGTTGCGGCTGCGCGACCTGTACTGGCGGTGTAGGAGCCATCATCGGCAAAGGTGTGGGCGTCATCCCTTCGGTGACACGCAGCATGGTCTCTTGCCAGATTTCGGCAGGCAGCCCGCCCCCGGTTACGCCAGACAATGGCGTGTTGTCGTCATAACCCATCCAGACGCCGGTCACATAATCTGCCGTAAACCCGATAAACCACGCATCCCGCGCGGCCTGAGTTGTCCCGGTTTTGCCCGCCACCTGCCAACCCGGCAGCTTGGCGCGCCCGCCGGTGCCTTCGGACACCACACGCTCCATCATCCAGGTCAGTTGCTTGGCGGCGGAGTCATTGATCACCCGCTCACCAATACCGGTCGTCGTGACCATGACGGGCGTTTCGTCGCCCAACAGTTTCAACTCGGTCAGACCATAGGGCTCAACCGCCGATCCACCGTTCAGGATACCCGCGTAAGCCCCTGTCATCTCAATCAGCGTGCTTTCGGATGCACCCAGTGCCAATGCAGGTCCCTGCGCCAGATCACTGGCGATCCCAAAGCCGCTGGCTATGGTGCGGACGTTATCCAAACCCGAGATCTCGGCCACTTTGACTGCCGGAATGTTCAGAGAGTTTTTCAGCGCATCCGCCAGCGTCACCTGTCCATAGAACTTATTGGTGTAGTTCTTGGGGCACCATTGGCCCGATCCGGGGATGTCCACGCAATAGGGCTCATCCATCACCGTATCCAGCGGAGAATACCCAAGTTCCAGCGCGGTGGCGTAGACAAACGGCTTGAACGACGATCCGGTCTGGCGCAGGGCCTGCGTCGCCCGATTGAACGCACCCGACACACGCGTCTTGCGCCCGCCAACCATGCCGCGCACTGCACCGTCCGCAGACATCACAACGATTGCAGCCTGAGCTTTGGACCCTTCGCGCACTTTTTCCTGAAAGATGTACTTTAGCGCTTCTTCGGCAGAGGTCTGAATGCGCTGATCCAGAGTAGTGCGGATAACCACATCCTCGGTCGTATTGCGGGTAAAGAACTCGGGCCCACTGGCCATGACCCAATCTGCGAAATAGCCGCCCGCTCGCGCAGCGGCAGCGTCTGAAAGTTCAGCAGGTCTTGCACGCGCCTCGCTGGCTTGTGCAGCGGTCAGATAACCTTGATCCTCCATCAGCCCAATCACAAGCCGCGCCCGGTCCTGAGAGCGTTGCAGGTTGTTTGTCGGTGCATAGCGTGTGGGCGCGACCAGCAGACCGGCCAGCATCGCGGCCTCGGCCGGAGAGACTTCGGCTGCGGACTTTCCAAAATAGCGCTGGCTGGCCGCCTCGAACCCGCGCGCACCAGCACCAAGAAAGGCACGGTTCAGGTAGATCGTCAGAACCTCATTCTTGGAGTATTTGACCTCCATCGCCATGGCATAGACGGCTTCCTTGCCCTTGCGCCAAAGTGAGCCCTGACGGCAATCCGCCTCGTACGCCGCCTCTGATTCCCACTCGGTCGGATCATAAGGTTCGCCCAGACACAAAAGTTTCGCGGTCTGCTGCGTGATGGTTGACCCACCATGCCCGGACAAAGGTCCACGCCCTTCGCTCAGGTTGATACGCACAGCGCTGGCGACGCCGCGCGGGCTGACGCCGAAATGTCGATAGAATCGTTTATCCTCGGTCGCGATGACCGCGTTTCTAAGATGCGGCGACACCGTATCCGCCGTGATCACCCCTCCGAACTGATCGCCACGCCACGCAAAAACCTTGCCATCGCGATCCAGCAATGTGACCGAGCCGCGCGCCCGCCCATCCAGCAACGCATCAACGTCAGGCAAAGTGGTGTAGACAACGCCGATTGCCAACGCGATGAGTGCGGCGACAATAGCCCCCACACGCCAGGTCAAACCCCAGATCAGCCCCCAGATCCATCGGAACAGACGGCGAAAAATCCCGCCTCCGTTCCCGCCCGAACGTTTGCGCTTAGTCTTGCGTGTGGTTTTGCGCGTGGCGGTTTTGCGTGCCGTCGATTTCTTGCCGGCGGGTTTCGCAGCCCGCTTCGACGCTGCAGGTTTGCGCGCTTTCGATGGGTATCTTTTGTCCGCGACCAGTTTCGGCTTACGGCGATTGGACTCAGTCATGCTCAAACTCTGCCCGGTTATGCTTTTGCGCCACCATACCCCGGCGACCTGAGTATGTAGAGGTCCGATTTTCCGTAAATTCCCCTCATTAGTCTGCCTGTTTTTTAGTCATATCGCACCATTTGTGCAAAAAATGTGCAACATTGCGCCATTTTGGTGCGCAATAACGACCCCTAACCGTTTCTTACCACGCTCTGTCACGCTCTTTTTCTGCAGGTGCAAACAAACCGGTCCCACCGGACAATCAGAGGGGAAAGATGTGAAACTGATCATTGCGACAATCAAGCCGTTCAAGCTGGAGGAGGTGCGCGTGGCACTGACCGAAGCTGGTGTGCGCGGCATGATGGTGACCGAAATCAAGGGCTTCGGCTCGCAATCCGGTCACACCGAAATCTATCGCGGGGCCGAATACGCCGTGAACTTCGTCCCCAAGATCAAGCTCGAGATCGTGGTGCCTGCGGCAATGGCCGACCAGATCGTCGAGACCATCACCAAAACAGCCAAGACCGGCAAGATCGGCGACGGCAAGATTTTTGTCCTCGATGTCGAGCAGGCCCTGCGCGTGCGAACCGGGGAAACCAACGAGGAAGCGCTGTAAGCGCGGCCACTCACACTCATTCGAGGACTGAAAATGAACCTGATGAAATCTCTCATCCCTGCCGCCGCGATTGTCGCGCTGCCGCAGATGGGTCTTGCGCAAGAGGCCGCTGCAACCGGCGAGACTGCGCAGCACACGCAATATATCCTGACGTCGCTGCTGTTTCTGGTCGGCGGTTTTCTGGTGTTCTGGATGGCCGCGGGCTTTGCCATGCTCGAGGCCGGCCTGGTGCGGTCAAAAAACGTGGCCATGCAGCTGGTCAAGAATATGGGCCTGTTTTCGTTTGCGGCCATCATGTACTGGCTGGTGGGCTTTAACCTGATGTATCCGGGTGATGGCTGGACCATCACAGGCATTCTGGGTGCGTTCTCGCCAACGTCGCTCGAGCCGGTCGGCCTGGACGGTGTCGAAACCGACCTGTCCTATGCATCCGTCGGCTCGGACTTCTTTTTCCAGCTGATGTTCTGCGCCACCACCGCGTCCATCGTATCGGGCACCATGGCCGAGCGCGTCAAACTGTGGCCCTTCTTCTTTTTCGTGATCGTCCTGACCGGCGTCATCTACCCGATTGAAGCGTCCTGGCAGTGGGGCGGCGGCTGGTTGTCCGAGATGGGCTTTAGCGATTTCGCTGGCTCGACTCTGGTACACGCCGCAGGTGGTTTCGCAGCGCTGGCCGGTGCCATCGTACTGGGCCCGCGGATCGGCAAGTACAACAAGGAAGGCAAGGTTGTGCCGATCCCCGGTTCGAACCTGGCACTGGCAACCCTGGGTACGTTCATCCTGTGGCTGGGCTGGTTCGGTTTCAACGGCGGTTCGCAGCTGGCAATGGGTACCATCGGTGACATGGCCGATATCAGCCGCATCTTCGCCAACACCAACATGGCCGCTGCTGCTGGTGCTGTTGCAGCGCTGATCCTGACGCAGGTGATGTATGGCAAGGTCGACCTGACCATGGTGCTGAACGGCGCACTGGCTGGTCTGGTGTCGATCACCGCTGAACCACTGGCCCCGTCGCTGTTCCAGGCCCTGATCATCGGTGCAATCGGTGGTGTTATCGTTGTCCTCACCGTCCCGATGTTGGACCGCATGAAGATTGACGACGTCGTCGGTGCGATCCCGGTTCACCTGATCGCAGGCTTCTGGGGTACCTTCATCGTGGCATGGACCAACAGTGACGCTAACTTTGTGACGCAGATCATCGGCTTCGCGGCCATCGGTATCTTCGTCTTCGCGGTCAGCTTCATCCTCTTCTCGATCCTCAAGGCAACGGTTGGCCTGCGGGTTGGCGAGGAAGAAGAGATCAATGGCCTGGATATGGGTGAGTTGGGTATGGAAGCCTACCCCGAGTTCTCCAAGGGCTAAGTGTAGCCCTCGCGAATTTCACCTCGGGCGACTCTGCCCGAGGTTTTTTATTGCTACCTACACTCAAAAGCGGGTAGATTACCCTGATCTAAAAAAATTAGCAATTTCAAGTGACTACACTCATCAATATGATTTCTCCAGGAAGGTGATTCGATGCCATCTTCGAAAGGAGATTCAAATGACAAAATACGATGACTTGCAAAAGCTCACCTTTGAATACGGTGAACAAACCGGGGTACTTTTGGATGCCGCCAAAAAGCTATCTTACAGAGTAATCGCTGAACTGCCTTCGTATCTTGGTTGTGATGCTTCCAAGGTAAAGGGTGTACCTCCATTTGGTGAGTTCGACCCGAAATCAAACTGCCGAAATATGTGCAGGAGTACATACTACGAGGAAGTTTCCCTTTTAGAGCCCGTAAAATTCGGACTCTGCTTGATGATCGGTAACTTGAAAGATCGTGGTGCCACATGGGTCAGATCTGTGTTGTCGATTTGGATTCAGGGATCAGAATTAATCGTGGAGATTGAGGACACTGGCAAAAAAGTAGTTGTTACGAACAACCCAGAAACGGATTTAAGTATGTTGTTCGATGCAATTTACGACGCCGTCGAGAAAGCGTTCAGTTTAGAACTGCGAGAAGCGACAAGTTCTCAGAACATCGGATTTAGAAAACCAGATATCTAAGACATCAATTGCCCAGTGAACTCACCGCCCACAACTGCGGGCGGTGGATTTCATAATTTGGCTTCAAACCCCGACGTCGACGATCGCCTTGGCTAGAATCGGCACTGTCGTCGCGTTCAGTCCGGCGATGTTCAGGCGGCTGTCGCCGACCATGTAGATGCCGTGTTCGACGCGCAGTTTCTCAACCAGTTCAGGTGTCGCACCCAGACGTGAGAACATACCGCGGTGCTGGGCGATGAAACCAAAACGGTCCGAGCCGCTCAGACGCTGCAATTCGTCGGCCAATTTCTGGCGCAGACCCAGCATGGACAGGCGGACCTCCTCCAGCTCTGCTGCCCAATCCGCGCGCAGGGCCTCATCCATTAGGATGGTCGTCACGACGCGCGCGCCATGATCCGGCGGGAAGGAGTAGTTCTGGCGGTTCAGGAACGCCAGTGTTCCCTGATTCAGAGCGGTTTGACCCGCATCGGCGCTGATCGCCATCAACAAACCAGTGCGCTCACGGTAGATACCGAAATTCTTCGAGCAAGACGCAGCAATCAAGCATTCCTTGACCGAGGACGCGACCAAACGCGCCGCCTGCGCGTCTTCTTCCAGACCGTCGCCAAACCCCTGATAGGCGATGTCGATCATGGCAACGAGGCCCAGATCATTGATCACCTTCACAACTTCTTGCCATTGCACCATGTTCAGGTTGGCGCCGGTAGGGTTGTGGCAACAGCCATGCAGCAGAACCACGTCGCCTGCTTTGGCGGTCTTCAGGTCGGCCATCATGCCGTCAAAGTCAACGCCACGAGTCTCACCGTCGAAATAGCGGTACTGAACCGTCTCCATCCCCAGATAGTTCAGGATCGACAAGTGGTTCGGCCAGGTCGGGTTCGACACGAACACGCGCGCCGAAGGGTTGGCCATCCGGATCATCTCGAAAGCTTGTCGGCAGGCACCGGTGCCGCCCGGTGTCGCCACGGCAGCGATGTTTCCGCGAGAAACCGAAGTACCGAGAATCAGACCGATCATTACATCCGCAAACGCAGGATCGCCCGCCAGACCGGTATAGGCCTTGGATTCCTGCTCTTCCCAGATGCGCTGTTCGGCGGCTTTGACGGCACGCATGACTGGCGTCACGCCTTCGGCATTCTTGTAGACACCCACACCCAGATCGATCTTCTGATCACGCGGGTCTTCGCGGTACATCTGCATCAGCGCCAGGATTTTGTCGGCAGGCTGCGGTTTGAGGTTCTCGAACATCAGTTCTCTCCGGTTGCGACGGGCAGGGTCGGGAAGGCACCCCATTCAGCCCAGGAGCCGTCATAAAGCGAGTGGTCGTTCTTGCCCATGCGTTCAAGCGCAAGGCTGAGGATCGCGGCGGTCACACCAGACCCGCATGAGGTGATCGCCGGTTTCGACAGATCAACGCCAGCGGCTTCAAAAATCGCGCGACAGTCCTCAGGCGATTTCATGGTGCCATTGGCGTTTAACAACTGCCCGAACGGCACGTTGCGTGACCCCGGGATATGGCCTGAACGCAGACCCTCGCGCGGCTCGGCCTGTGTCCCGGCGAAACGCGCAGCCGAACGGGCGTCGATAATTTCATGATCGGCCAGCTTGGCTGCGGCAGAAACTTGCGTGACGTCGCGCACAAGCTGATTTTGCACCCGCACGGTCATGTGGCGATCGCGGATGACCGGAGGCAGATCTTCGATTTCACGTTCCTCGGCTTGCCATTTTGGCAAACCACCATCCAGAACGGCGACATTCTCCTGCCCCATCAGACGGAACAGCCACCAGACGCGTGCTGCCGACATCAACCCAGCGCCGTCATAGACGACCACTTGATGGCCATCACCCACACCCATGGCCCGCAAGCGCGACATGAATTTCTCGACCGGTGGCGCCATATGCGGCAGGTCCGAGCGGTGGTCTGATATTTCATCGATATCGAAGAAACGCGCTCCGGGGATGTGCCCGGCGTCATATTCGGCCTTGGCATCACGGTTTTGCGCGGGCAAATACCAAGACCCGTCCAGAATCCGCAGATCCGGGTCCTTCATATGCGCGGCCAGCCATTCGGTAGATACGAGGGTTTTCGGATCGTCCTGCATCAAAGCCTCCCCTAAGCGAGCTTGATTTTTCCCTATACCCGGCAGCATAGGGGTTCAAGACTGGATAGCGCTAGCGTCGGTTAACCGCTGGATTTATCCCGCCCGGCGCAGGCGGAAATGCTGAATGATCCCTACAATACTGATCAGGATCCAGAACCCTTCGATCAGCATCGAGGCCAGATTGAAGTTTTGCAGCAGGGAAAAGACGATAAGGACCGAGCCCAGCAGGTTGACCACTGGAAAAGCGAGGTCGTCAGAATTCATCATCCGCATCTGCGTTGCAAAATACGCGGCAACCACGATCAGGGCCCCAAACGAGCCAATGGCGTCCACGATGGTCAAACTGTTGAAAAACGCGGTCATGAAATGTCCCTGCCGTTCTCAAAAAACTCAGTGTGCTGCGCGTAGTGGTGCATGTTCAGAAAAGCCGCCCCTTGCGAGCCCGCGCGATAGCCATGTGGGATATCCGCAGCAAACCGCAATCCTTGCCCGGCCTTTAAAGAAACCCATTCCTCATCGCGAAGGATTTCCAATGTACCACTGAGAACAAAAACCTCTTCTGTCACGCCTGCCGCATGTGCCGGCGACTCATGGCTCTGGTTTGGGGTAAGGCTGACGTGGAAAGTTTCGGCCCCCAGTGCAGGGTCAAAAGGGAAGACGATCTTGACTTCGATACTTCCGGGGAAGGTCACGGTTTGAAAGACCGACGGATCGCCTTGCATAGTGTCGATCAGCGCGCTCAGCGGCACCTGAAACCCTTTGGCGATTTTCCAGAGCGTTGCAATCGTCGGGCTGGATTCGCCCCGCTCAATCTGACCCAGCATGGCTTTGCTGACGCCTGTCAGCTCGGCCACCTTGGACAGACTCAACCCCGATGCGGCTCGCACGTCCCGAAGTTTCAGTGTAATTTCATCCGGTGCCATATCATCATCTTTCGAATCCTCTTGTGCGTTATAGCGCACATGTGGTACGTGCGCTATAACGTACACACCCCAAGACATGCAACCCGAGGCAATAGGGAAACAGCATCATGCCATTGTACCGATCAAGAACCTCTACTCATGGCCGCAACATGGCCGGTGCACGCGGATTGTGGCGTGCCACAGGCATGGGAGATGACGATTTCGGCAAGCCGATCATTGCCATCGTCAACTCGTTCACGCAATTCGTGCCGGGCCATGTCCACCTAAAGGATCTGGGCCAGATGGTGGCGCGCGAGGTTGAGGCCGCTGGTGGTGTTGCAAAAGAATTCAACACCATCGCGGTGGATGACGGTATCGCCATGGGCCATGACGGAATGCTGTATTCGCTGCCTTCGCGTGAGGTGATCGCGGATTCGGTTGAATATATGGTCAACGCGCACTGTGCGGATGCGATGGTCTGTATCTCGAACTGTGACAAGATCACCCCGGGGATGTTGATGGCTGCCATGCGCCTGAACATCCCGGCGATCTTTGTGTCCGGTGGACCGATGGAGGCCGGCAAGATCGATATTGCCGATCTGGATGCCAAGAAGATCGACCTTGTGGACGCTATGGTTGCCGCTGCAGACGACAAGTTCACCGACGAGCAGGTTCAACACATCGAAGAAAATGCCTGCCCGACCTGCGGGTCATGCTCGGGCATGTTCACTGCCAACTCGATGAACTGTCTGGCCGAAGCGCTGGGTCTGGCACTGCCGGGCAATGGCTCGACACTGGCAACACATGCCGACCGCAAAGAGCTGTTCCTGGAAGCGGGTCGCCGCATCGTAGAGATCACCAAACGGCATTACGATCTGGACGAAAAAGGCTTCCTGCCGCGTGAGATCGCAACATTCGACGCGTTCCAGAACGCCATGAGCCTGGACATCGCCATGGGCGGGTCGACCAACACTGTGCTTCATCTGCTGGCCATCGCGCATGAGGGCGAAGTGGATTTCACCATGTCCGACATGGACCACCTTAGCCGTCGCGTGCCTTGCCTGTGTAAAGTTGCGCCAAACACCGAGAATGTGCATATGGAAGATGTCCACCGCGCGGGCGGCATCTTCTCGATCCTGGGTGAACTCAGCCGTGCGGGTCTGTTGCATGAAGACTGCAGTACGGTGCATTCCGCCACAATGGGTGAAGCGATTGCTAACTGGGACATCAAGGTCGCCAATAACCCGAAGGCGCAAGAGTTGTTCAAGGCCGCCCCCGGCGGCGTCCGCACCACGCAGGCGTTCAGCCAGTCAAACCGGTTCAAAGAATTGGATACCGACCGCGAAGGCGGTGTAATCCGGTCAAAAGAGCACGCTTTCAGCCAAGATGGCGGTCTGGCAGTTCTGTTTGGCAATATCGCTCGTGATGGTTGTATCGTGAAAACCGCTGGCGTGGATGCCAATATCCTGCAATTCACCGGCTCAGCTTATGTGTGCGAAAGCCAGGATCAGGCGGTCAACGACATTCTCACCGGCAAGGTGAAAGAGGGTGACGTGGTGGTGATCCGCTATGAAGGCCCGCGTGGCGGTCCGGGGATGCAGGAAATGCTGTATCCAACCTCTTATTTGAAGTCCAAAGGGCTTGGCAAAGCCTGCGCCCTGCTGACCGATGGTCGGTTCTCGGGCGGCACATCCGGGCTTTCGATTGGCCACGTTTCACCCGAAGCAGCCGAAGGTGGTGAGATCGGTCTGGTACAGAACGGCGATAAAATCGAGATCGATATCCCGAGCCGCACCATACATCTAGCCGTCTCAGATGAAGAGCTTGCCGCCCGGCGCGAAGTACAGGACGCAAAAGGCTGGGTGCCTGCCGCGCCGCGCAAACGCAAGGTGTCCACTGCGCTCAAAGCCTATGCCAAGCTGACCACCAGCGCAGCAAAAGGGGCTGTACGCCAAGTCTGACCCGATACGTGACCGGTCTGCTGATGCAGCGGACCGGTAAGTCGACCGCGCACAGACGCCTCCGCATCCAAATCGCACCATCAGCTTCGCCGATGTCACGTTTGGCCTTGGGCCCGGCGCTGCGCAAAAGCGCGGCGCCGGGCCCAACCAGAGGAAATGTTTCGCAAAAAATATTGACGATGGGCGGGAGTATCCTGCACCGCAGTCAGTCACCGAGTTTGGCGTGAATCTCATCCAGATCGATTTCGCCGATCGGCATCTTGTTGGCTGGGTTTTCGAAATCGTATTTGAACAGCTCGAAATCCTGCTTGTAGATCTCATAGACCAGATGCATTGACAGATCGTCGAAGTAATCCGCGACCGGGTGCGCACGCTTTGGTCCATGGCCTTCGGACTCATTGAAACGTGGGATTTCTGACAAGGAAACTGAATGCTTCAGTTCGATATTGTCCAGAACATCCTGCATCCCGTCATTGAACGCTTCGGTCCAGAAAATCCGATCATAGTGACCGCCGTTCACGATGAAAGTAGACACATGGCCTGACATTGCAGACCAGTGAATGTCCGGATCCATCGGGCGCCGCCACCGGATCGTGTCACGCGCAAACAGCAGGAACCGGCGGAAGCTGGCGATCTGGTCAAACTCTCCTTTGCCGTCATCACCGCCCACTTCGATTCCATAGTTGTAGATCAGCGTCGGCACCAGATTACCCCGATACCGCTTACCGTTGCGCTGGATGCCGCAGATTTTGTCAAAAAACGAACTTAGGATGCGTGTGTAGGGATTGCGCACACAGGTGAAAGAGTACGAGGCATGACTGCGCACGTTGTTGGTAATCAGACCCTGACTCTGGTCAAAAGCCCATTTGTGCATTCCATCCTTGGCATCGTGGATGTCACCTTCAAAAAACTGACCGTGATCCGAGTAATACATGATCTGACCAATGGTCGAGCACGCGCATTTGGGCACCACACGGTACACCATGCTTTCACTCTCGGTCATCCAGGTACCGGGAAAACCCATCTGCTGCGCCTCCTTCGCTGATCAGGTATCGATCCGATACGCCAGCGTTTGGTAACAAAGAACCAAAATTATTCTGTTTATTCAATCGCGCATCCTCAGTATCACGGTTGAAACCGGGCAGAAACGGAAATTACGTAAACTCAATGGCAAAGATTGCCTACATATTGCTGTGCCATAAGGATCCCAAGGCCATCGTCGCACAGGCTGAACAGCTGACCGCAGCGGGCGATTGCATGGCGATCCATTTCGACGCGCGCGCAAACTCTGACGCCTATGACCAGATCCGCAGCGCGTTGCGCGACAATCCCAACGTGGTTTTTGCCAACAAGCGCATCAAATGCGGGTGGGGAGAGTGGTCGCTGGTGCAGGCTACGCTGAACGCCCTGAATGCCGCGGTCGAGGCGTTCCCCCGCGCCACGCATTTCTACATGCTGTCTGGTGACTGCATGGCCATCAAAACGGCAGAATATACTCACCGTTTTCTGGATGATCGCGACAAGGATTTTGTAGAAAGCCACGATTTCTTTGAAAGCAACTGGATCAAGACCGGTATGAAAGAAGACCGGCTGATCTATCGCCACCATTTCAACGAACGCACGCAGCCCAAATTATTTTACACCGCCTATGAGATGCAGAGGCGGTTTGGCCTGACGCGGGATATTCCCGAAGATCTGCAGATCATGATCGGCAGCCAATGGTGGTGTCTGCGCCGCCGCACCGTTGAGATGATCCTGGAGTTTCTGCGCCAGCGACGGGATGTAGTCCGATTTTTCTCAACCACATGGATTCCAGATGAAACCTTTTTTCAGACACTGGTGCGCCACCTGATTCCGAAAGATGAGATCGAAAACCGTACACCGACTTTCCTGATGTTTTCAGACTATGGAATGCCGGTCACATTCTACAACGATCACTATGACATGCTTTTGGGGCAGGATTACCTGTTTGCCCGAAAGATCAGCCCCGAAGCGCATGAGTTGAAGGAACGCCTGGGATCGCTTTATGCCAGTGAGGGCATCGAATTTCCGGTCTCGAATGAAGGGCCTAACCTGTATGCGTTTCTTGCCGGGCGCGGACGCATTGGCCGCCGCTTCGGGCAACGGTTCTGGGAGGCCGGGTGCACACTAGGCCCCCAGCAGGAGCTTTTCGTCATTGTCTGCAAGAAGTGGCACGTTGCCAAACGGCTGGTCGATCAGATCGCGGCCGAAACCGATATCCCTTGTGTTGAATACCTGTTTAACGAAGAAGATACGCGGATGCCCGATCTGGGCGGGATAGAAACGAGTTTGGCCAAACGTTCGCGTCACAGACGGGCCGTCGTGCGATTGCTGTTTGACAGTTTCGGGTCGGATCAGCTGGTTCTGTGTCTCGACCCCGCCAATCTTGATGTCCTCGAGGACTTTTGCGGCGATCAGGCCAAGACACATGTGCTGGAAATCGAATGC
Source organism: Ruegeria sp. CDSA021 (assembly GCF_059612325.1). NCBI lineage: Bacteria > Pseudomonadati > Pseudomonadota > Alphaproteobacteria > Rhodobacterales > Roseobacteraceae > Ruegeria > Ruegeria sp. CDSA021. The sequence continues at coordinate 8,990 of NZ_JBXWQJ010000017.1, read as the reverse complement.
GAATACTCGGACGAATATCTGATTGGCCATGCCCGTCGCGTTGGGCTGGCCGGGGAAAACAGCCCGGCGGAAACCGTGGCACAGCTGGTGCCGACGCTGCGCAATGATCTGAGCTTTGAATCGCAACAAATCCGGGCTGCGGAGCTTAAGAACTACGTACGCCTGAGGGAAACGGCCCAGCTCAGCGAAAACGAGGCCGTCATCGCCAGATTTCTTGGCGTGAGTCAGGAAAAGGCCAGCGCCGTGATGCGCCTGGATTACCTGTTCCTCGATTAAACGGGAAACTGGCGCCATGCCGGCAGCGCATGGACCCTCTTTGCTATGCGCAACGCGCTCTGGCTCGACCCGTTTCTGCCCCAATCATTGGCACCTCACCGATCGACCTCACTGTATTCGTGATTTTTGCCCAAAAGTCGGATATTGTGCCGCCAATTAGGCCGATTTGTTTATACTTTTTCGATCAACAGATCAGTCTCGACCAGTGAAAAGGCGCCGAGCCGGGCGATTTTTGTATCGTGAAGATCAATACCCGCTTGGGGAAACACGGTCATTTTTCTGGTCGAAATTTGAAACGCAACTCCGGGGGGACACAGTTGTGACCATAGATCAAATTGCCAATGCCAGATCATACATCCCAAATGACGCAGACTGGAGCCTGATTTACAAGGTTTTGCCAGGCGACGCCGCAGTAGCAGACCCTGCTGTCATCAATCCTCATTTCGAGTTTTTCGAAGCGACTGGTAACACTGTGTTGCCCGCGAAAGGCATGTATGTTGTGCTGCGCGGCGTGGTTCAATTGCGTCAGGATGGGGACCCTCTGGCCAGCGCAGATGTAGGCGATTACTTCTACGAAGAACATCTTCAGATTTCGGATATCCCCGTCAGCCTGGAAGCGCTTGCACTGGACGGTACCTGTCTGGCCTATCTATCCAGCAAGAATTGGCGGAAGATACCGGAAGAGGTGCGCAAACCCTGTTTCGCCACGATGTTCGGGGACCTGGTCAGTGTCCAGTTGCAGAACTTCCAACAGCCAATCAACTGCTGCAGCGTGACGGCAGCGGCACTCAGCATGTCGGCTCTGGGGTTCAGTTGCGAGGTGAATGACATCTTCCGCGAATGCGCGCTGCCTTCGTCCTTTGTGGTGAATGACGGAATCTCGCTGGGTGAGTTGTTTGATGTCGCCTGCACCTACATTCACTCGCAAGGGCTTCGAGACCGAGTTCAGGTTCAGGCCTATTTCATGGATGGAGACACGACCAGTGTGCCGCTTTTGCTTGAGGCGATCGACGAATCCAATCGGCTGGGTGGAGACAACGACATTCTGGTGGCGAATTTTCAGGTTGGTGTTGCCCATGGCAAAGAAAACATGCCGGGCGGGCATTTTGCCGTCATCGCCAAATGCAACCCAAGCACCGGTCTGGTCCACATGATGGATGTGCACCCCGAAAAATACGGCAAGCTTTGGGTGACAACTGTCGAGCGGCTTTGGAAAGCGATGTCGGATCGGGACGGAACCTCGATGCGGTCGCGCGGCATATTGCGGTTTTCGGCACGTGCTGCGGTCAAAACCCATCTGAAGACATTCAAGCAGCGGTGCAACTACGTCGACAGCACACTCTATCTGGCGAAAGACCCAAAGAAACGCCGCAACCTGTTCCGCCGGGCCACGCCCAACATGAACTCACTTGGCGTGTTGGCAGAAAGCTTGGCCATTCACGGCGACAACCGCGTGGACGAGGACGAGCTGCTAAGGGCGACCGAGGCGTCGTTCACGGAGGCTGTCAGCCGAGTCGCCACCGCAAAAGACATGCACGAGATGGCGGAAAAATACCTCAGCCAGTCCGAGAACGTGCATCTTGGCAGTACGTTCCAAAGCTTTGCGACGCGCAAGGATACATCGATCCAAACCCCGCAGGATTGGTTCAAGGCACAGCTCAAAAGCCTGAACGCCAAAAAAGATCGTCACCTGATGATTAATATCGACTTCAATCGCGTCACCGGGATCGATGCGATCTGTCCGCCGGACAACGTTTATCGGGAAACTGCACTGCTGGAAGAGTTCTGGTGTCTCTGCATTGCTTACGACGAGGACAAAGACGTTGTCACCATAGTCGACATGAGCCCCGCGACATCGCAGGTCTGGCAGGCACCGCGCGGCAACATTTTCCGCGGTCTGCGCGATCTGGAAGACCCCGCATTGGTGATGATCGAAGAGATCGACCCACCCGAAGACCCAAGCGATGTTGCCAGTATCATCAAGCACAATAAGATGGTTCTGTTCTACGAAGATGAGGACCCCTGGTCCTACATGCTGCGCAGCGTTCTTTCGAATATCGGGGCAACAACCGTCAAGCAGATCGATGTGGGTGGACGCGATCCCAATATGATCAGGATGCGGCGGCAATTGGTGACACTCGGCGAAAGACCAGATCCGCCATATTTGTTTTTCAAAGGCGGGTGCATCAGCAAAAGCGATGAGCTGGAAGACATTGTGGACATGATCAGGGCCGGTGAATTGCAGGCTAAGATGCGCAAGGAAGGGCTGCCTGTATCAGAGCTGAATGAGACCCCAAGCCTTGAAAAGAACCCGTTCGGCTATCCCAAAGGAGTTATGAATCAGGTCAACGCCGGCAAGCGAAACGTATTGCTCTGCGCTTGCGGGTCGTCGGCGGCAGACAAAATCCCGGAACTCGTCGAACGCATCGTCGATGCAGGGCATAACGTGAAACTGATCCCCTCCGTCTCGGCCGAGAAGTTTTTTCGCGATTTCGGGGCCGAGCGGATCGACGCCAAGATCACCCATCATGACTATTATCGCGACGATGATGAGTGGAATTTCCGCTACCTGAAATTTGACATGCCGGTGCGGGCATCGCATCTGGCGCTGTGCGACTGGGCCGATTGCGTCATCGTGGCCCCCATCACCTGCAACACGATGGGCAAAGTAGCCAACGGTATCGCCGACAACCTTCTGACCTCGGTCTTTGTGGCGTGGCAGTATCAGAAGAAACCGGTGATCCTTTGCCCCGCCTGCAACACGAACATGTGGAACAACATCACGACCCAGAACAATGTCGACAAGCTGAAAACACTGGGTGTTGATTTCATCGGGCCGCGCGAAGGTCGCCTGTCAAACGGCCGGATGGGTATCGGCATGATGGCAACTCCGGACCAGGTCATGGAAGCTTTGGCGGACGCCTTCGAGGAGTTGGACGATCAAAAATATCGCGTCTGCAAATGGGCGCGCGAAGCTGCCGCCGCCGATGACATCAACGAATGGAAACGCGTGTTCCGCGCCATCGACGAAGAGATCGTCGGCGTCAACATCGTGGACGAAGCCCATGGCGATTCCCTGCTGCACTATGCAGCCGGTGGTGAAGGTGAGCTGAACGAAAGCGGCCATGATCTGGGCAAGCCGGATTATGAAGCTGCTCAGGACCTGATCGATCGTGATATCGACGTCAACATTGTCAACGATCACGGGTTCACGGCGTTGCATGTGGCGGTGATGAACAAAGCACCCAAGATGGTGGAAATCCTGCTTGGGGCTGAAGGCATGGATGCGACCTCGTGCATCGAATTTGTTCAGGGCATGAAGATCGAACCCGAAATCCGAACCATGCTGGATACCTGGGCACACGATCACAACCTGAATATGACAGGTGCCGAACAAGGGCGCGACGAAAGCTTTGTGGCTGTCAACGAACCCACGTACCTGTACTTCACCTACGGATCACTGAAGCAGGGGTTTCCCAATCATGACGCCCACAGCAAAGTTTTGAACGACTTCGTAGGAACGGCGCGCACCCGGCAACCGATGCCCCTGATTGTCCCGAAAGAGCCGTTCTGCGACAATCCGAACTGTGGATACTTGCACCGCATGGCCACGCTTGTGGATCAGCAGGGAATGGGCAAACAGGTGAGTGGAGAGGTCTATCGGGTGACACAATCCGGCCTGCGCGAACTTGACAAGCTAGAGGGGTATCACGGCCCCAACTCGACCGAAAACGTGTATTTCCGCAAGAAAATCAACGTTGTTGTGAACGGCGTGATGAAGCCCGCATACGCCTATGTGATCGCGGATTCGGAAAAATATCTGAAGAACTTGCGCGATGGCACGTCAGAGATGGTCAACAACTACACGTTGGACATGGCGCAGGGCGAGCCCAAACCGGGGTTTGAACCCGTGGCCTAACTGTCTTGTGTGCTGATCGGTGGCGGTTCGTGGCTTTCCTTCAGGCTAAGATTATACGCCGTGATCGCCACCATGCACAGCAACACAAACGGCCAGAAGCTGGCCTTGGGAAACAGGTTGTCCCGGTAATGGATGAACCGAAGCGACGGCACCGCTTCGGATGCGAAGAGGTAGGTGTTGATCGATACCACCAGCAGCATGAAATACATCAGGAAAAAGAACGACTCCATGTAGATCACGGGTGAGCCCGCAAACCCTTCGCGCAGTTGCACATGCGCCAGCAGGATCACAAAGAACAAAACCGAACAGGTGCCGATCACACTGGACGTGCTGAAATCATGCCGCTCGATCAAGCCCTCACGGCGGGTGACGGTCATGACTGCCCCAAACAGCAACATCATCACAACGATCAGAGGAACCATATGCACGATAAATGCATTGCTAAAATTGCGTTTGATGACGAAGTTATAATGCAGCTCGGGCGCGTTGGTTTGATACGCATTCTGGCCGATGCCCAGCGTCGTATCCAGATTTGACAGCTTATAGTCGAAATAGGTGTTTTCCCGTTCCCAGGTGCCCATCACGATTTGATTGTCGATCCCAAAAATATCGTCTGGCCCGGTCGCTGGATATGACTCGAAATCGGGAACCAACGCGACGGCGTCTTCAAATGAGGACGGCCAGAACCGCACCCAGACCGTTTTGTGATCAAAAGGGTAACTTGTGTAATCAAAGCTCTGGCGCAGGGTTTGTTCGAAATACCACCCAATCAAAACACCGTCAGATTGCGGCAGCCGATACGCCTCGGCAAACAGACCATTTGCAGTGTCCACCGCTTCGGGCAAAAGAAATCCAACCTCACCCTCGGCCGGGGTAATCTTGTCATGCACGCCCGTCTCATAGTGCTGCCAGATATAGCCCGTGACCTGAACATCACTGGCGCCCAGAAAGCTGAACGACTTTAAGAAAATTCCGGTCCGCACAAAATAGTCCGGGGCCACATCCAGCTTACCCAGGTATGAGTCCACCGCGGCTTGATCCGGCAATTGTGTCGGATCGCCCTCGAAATGGTTCAATTCGATCCAGAGTTTCAGCAAAAGACCCGCCAGCCCAAAGGTCAGCAGGCCAGAGATAAGCCAGACCTTCTTCTCGACGCTCATTCAACCTCCCGCCTGTTCGGTCAGAAAATCAACGCGTCCCAGCAGGGACTGGGTGATGCCCATTTCGGCAAACTCGGCTTGAAGGTTGGCAAAGCTCTCGCTTTGGGTCGGCGCGATACCCATTTGTCCGCATTTAGCCAGAAAACGCGTTTGCCGGATGGACAGGTCGACCATTGGCAAAGGCTCCCCTGCCGTAAATGCCGCCAGCCCATCCGCATAATCATTTGCCGCTTGCCAATCACCTCGCCCCAACATGACTGCACTGGCATCGGTATAAAAATGCAAATGGCTATGGCCGACACACCCTTCCGCGATGATCTCGGCCCCCAAATTCAACAGGCGCATTTGCTCATCCGGGTCGGTTTCGGCCATCGCCAGCGCCGACAACGCCTTGGGCCCTACAAAGTTCCGCCCATGTTCCAACGCAATCTCAACTGCCTGACGACCCGTTTCCAAAGCTTGGTCCATTTGCCCGGCATAAACCTGCGTGCGGGCCAGATGTTCCAGCGCCTGCGCCTCAAGCCGTTTTGCGCCCACACGCTCTGCAATCTCGGACGAAACCCGGAACGCCTCAAGCGCCCGATCAAGATCGCCTAGAAAGGTTTCGGCCACACCCAGGCAGGTCTGAGCCACACATTCGGGCACGAAAGCAAAATACTTCTGCGAAACTTCGATGGCTTCAGTTGCGTCTGCGCGCCCTTGCCCGACATCCCCCGTGTAACTGCGCGCAACACTCAGGTTGTGCAAATTGGCCGCCAGATCCCGAACCAGTCCTTTTTCACGCGCCCGATCAACAGCTTGCGTGTAAAAACCGGTCGCAGTCCTCATGGTGGCCTTCATGAAATTGGCATCACCAAACCCGCTGAGCGCACCCACTTCGAGGCGTACAGAATCCAGTTTGCGGGCCAGAGTAAGCGCGCGCTCATTCGCACTCAAGGCTTCCTTGTCACGGCCCAAGGGGAAATACACATTGCCGCGTACATAGTTGATCTGGGCCACATCCCGTTCGGACCCAGCACGCTCAGCCGCAGCTTCAGCCGTATCCAGCGCCTTGAGCGCGTCCTGATACAGGCTGGCCTGCCGCGCAGCCTGCGCAAGGCCAATATGTGCCCGGCTGATTTGCTCATCCGTTTCTGCAAGGTGTGCCGCGTCCCTGAATTCCTGCAAGGCTGCGTTGGACAAGCCCTGCAACCGATGTGTCTCACCCCGTGCGCAAAGCAGGTCAAACCGCACGCCAGCAGGCGAGGGCAGTTCCAGAGCACGTTCGATCAAGGGGCTTGCATCGTCAAACCGAAACGCGTGGATCAGCTTATCGGCCGCAGCCAGATAGGCTTGTGCTGCATTGTTGGCCCCCGCCCGGTCCAAATGTTGTGCGCGCAGGGTTGCATCACGATCTTCGAACCATTTGGCCGCCTGGCGATGCAGGCGCGCGCGTTCGGATTTGACCAGAGTGGCATAAGACCCGTCCCGGATCAGCGCGTGGGCAAACATCAGGTCGGCCCCGGCTTCTCGGATCAGGGCCGAGCGAATCAAATTTGTCGTGTCCAGATGGCCCTCGCCGAGAAGGAAGTTCAGAACCTCGGCCGAGAATCTCTGCCCCAGCACTGACGCCGCCTGAATAGCGGTCCGACTGGTGCGGTCCAGCGCATCCAAACGCGACTGAACTATGCCTTGAATGCTTCCGGGCACGGTTTCCTGCTTGAGTACATCGATGTTGCGCAACAACTGTTCCAGAAACAACGGGTTACCGCCCGCACGTTTGACGCATGTGTCCAACAGCTCGGGATCAATGGCCGTAAATTCCTCGACCAATTGCCGCGCCTGGTCTTCCCCCATCGGGGCCAATTCCAACTTGGACACAAGCGCGCCATCCGTGGCCATTTGCCAGTCTCGGTCGATCGGGTCCCCTTCGACCCGACTGGTCATCATCAAGACACAAGGGATTTGCCGCGTTGCCGCTGCCATATGTGCGCAGGCCGAGAGAATGTCGGGTGACGCCCAGTGGATATCTTCAATCTGAATCAGCAGAGGCGTGTCCTGACTGCGCGCCAACAGCAACTCATCAATGACCTGCCTGCGTCCACGCAGCCGGGTCTTGTTGTCCATAACGGCATAGACCTCAGCCAAGCCAGGATCCTGCTCAAGCTCAAGCAATGCATTAAGATGCGCCGCGTTCGACGGGCTGATCCACCCGTTGGCTATCGCATCTTGCGCCACGGCTGCACCTGTTTCCGCTCCATCCGATGGGTCAAGGCCCAGAATGCTGCGGGCCAAGGACTGAATGGCAGAGTGCCCCTCGCGTGCTCCGAAATCCATGACCACGCCATTATGGATCGAATAGGACAAGCTTTTAGCCAGTTCAGCCACCTGTTCGGACAAATGCGTCTTGCCGATCCCGGGCTCGCCCAGAACCACATGAACCTCGCCTTCTCCGTGTCGTTTGCACCGATCAAACGTTGCCGAAAACAACGAAATCTCACGATCGCGCCCGATGAACTTGTGACGTCTTGTCCGAATGTTCCGGGCCAAACGGTCCAGGCGCCAGACTTCGACAGGTTCGTTCAAACCCTTGATAGCCTGTACTCCGATTGACTCCCCCACGAATAGGGGTCCCAAAGCGCGCTGAATATCGTGAGAAACCAGCGTTTCACTGCCCTTGGAGATATCGGTCAAGCGCGAGGCCAAATTCACCCCATCTCCGGTGACGGTGTATTCCGTGTGCGTTTCGCTTCCGGTTGAGCTGGCAATGACCTGACCAGACGCAATACCGATGTGACAGGAAAGTGGAGGTGTCAGTGTTGGCAATACCGCATGTATCTCGGCCGCCGCCCTGGCCGCCCGTTCTGTATCGTTGGTATGCGAGATTGGTGCGCCAAAGACCGCCATGACCGCGTCGCCAATATGTTTGTCGATACGCCCACCAAATTTCTCAACCACGTTGTCCACTTTGCCAAAGAACTGATTGAGCAATGCGTGCAAGTCCTCGGCATCCAACTCGCTGGACATTTTTGTAAACCCCGTGAGGTCGACAAACATCACAGTGACCTGTCGTCGCGCGGGTTCAATTTGTTCAGAGGTTTCAGACGCCTCGGATGTTTCCGTTACATCCAGTTTTTCAATAGCGCGCAGCAACCGCCGACGATCCCCGACTGCAGTTACTCCGATTTCAATAAGATCTTCAGCCGTCAAATCTGGCAGAATGGAAAAATCGATCTTGTTGTCTAAGAAGGCTTGCGCGTAGTCAGACAATCCTATTGCGCTTAGCCACTTGCTCAGGTCCTGAGACATGTCGCCCCTCTGAAGTCCCCCTACTTCAAAGGTGAACCTAGCACGGGTTTTGAGTTTGAGTCTTCAAAAACCAAATTAATTGAAAATATGCACAAGTTTAACTCAAAAAGTCTTTTGCAAGATTTTTCTGCTCCTGCCTCGGGTTGCGCATTCACCACAGGGATTTTCCGCATCCGTCCTGATGCTTCCGTAGTGCTTCCATCGCCATCGCGACAACGCAAAACATCGCTCTTAGGCGGTGTGTAACGTATTGATTTATTATAGTATTTTTGGTTGCGGGAGTAGGATTTGAACCTACGACCTTCAGGTTATGAGCCTGACGAGCTACCGGGCTGCTCCATCCCGCG
>NZ_JBXWQJ010000016.1:0-100633 GCF_059612325.1 Ruegeria sp. CDSA021 | reverse complement strand
TAATCACAACAACCAGTTGAGCCAGACCCTCTCTTAGATCAGGCGGCCATCTGTCCCAAAATCCCTGACGACGGACAAGCTTGCCTTGGTAGCTTGAAGGCGGATATCCAAATTTCGAGTGTTGTGGGGTGAAGTATGGGGTGGAAAGGCCTATCGCAAAAGAAATTTCATATTTTCAGTTTGATAAGAGATAGTTCGAATCCCTTCGTCTCCGCCACTTTTCTCATAAACTCAATGAGTTGGTGCGCCTCAATGCTCTCAGCGCCCTTATCTGCCCCCTTATGGGATTTCGCATTGCTCGGCATCCGCTGAAAGACCCCGCCAAGCATCTGCCGAGTCGGAATGTCGCACCCCACCCCCCGGCCTCACCCGGACGCGGCGCAATTTTGTTTATACCCCGCGCACACCAAGCGCGTGGTATCTGGACTTTTTGACTGCTATGTCAGGTGAGATGTGGCCACCCCCGCGCGGCAACAAACTCGTTACGCCGAGAGTACATCAGCTGCTTGGCCATTTGGTGCACTTAGCACGAAAGACCGCTTTGAAGTCCACGCAGACACCCGATCCATTCCGATCATTATCCGCAATGCGGACTAAGCGGACGCTCGCAAAGAAACAACTTCAGCATACAAACCTATTCGAAAAACTTTTGGCTGCCGCCGCGTTTCTCCGGCATAGTGCAAAAAACAGACGTCAGGAGGTCAGAAATGCCTAAGATTAGCCGACGCAGATTTCTTAGATCAGGGCTTGCCGGTGCAACTGCCTTAACGCCACTCAGCACTGCGTTTGGACAGTCCGGTTCGCTTTCTGAATTGGGAACGGCAATCGTACGACTTCCCGAGGTGACGGTTTACACTGCCAGAGAAATAATGACGCTTGATCCGGCAAAGCCCTCAGCTGAAGCCGTCGCTGTCGTAAATGGCCGCATTCTTTTGGTCGGTAGTCTTGAAGACGTTCAAGGCATCCTGAAAGGGCAGCGCTATAAAGTAGATACAAAGTTTGCCGACCACGTCATTGTGCCTGGTTTTCTCGCCCAGCACGATCACCCGTTACTGGCGGCTCTCACGATGTCTTCAGAAATCCTTTCGATCGAAGATTGGGTTTTACCCGCGGGCACAGTCCCTGCGGTAAAGGACAAAAAGGATTTCACCGACCGACTAACAAAAGCAGTGGAGCAACGTACCGACCCATCTGAGCCAGTCGTTTCATGGGGGTATCACCCAGCCTTTTATGGTCCGCTTACGCGGGAGGATCTCGACGCCATAAGTTCGACACAACCGATACTGGTTTGGGCGAGGTCGTGTCATGAGATGATACTGAACAGTGCCGCACTGGAAATGGGAGGTGTCACGCAGGACGTCGTCGAAGGTTTTTCAGCTACGGAGCAGGTACAGTCCAAATTTTTGGAGGGACGATTTTGGGAGCAGGGATTATTTGCGGTGCTGCCTTTCATCGCTTCAATTGCTGCAACCCCGGAGCGGTTGCAGTCCGGTTTGGAGCTGACGCGTGACTACATGCACGCCAAAGGCATTACGTTTGGAAACGAACCCGGTGGCATTCTGGCCAAACCTGTTCAGGACGGTATCAACGCAGTTATGTCCAGTCCTGGCATGCCCTTCCGTTGGTCTTTCATGCCGGACGCCAAAACTTTGGTCGACACCTATTCCGATGATGCTCAGGTGATCGCCGAGACCGAAAAACTGGAAAGCTGGTATGGGGGCATGACCAGTCTTGCGCCCAAGCAAGCCAAGCTGTTTGCGGATGGGGCGATCTATTCGTTGCTCATGCAAGTGCGTGATCCATATCTGGATGGCCACACGGGCGAATGGATGATGGACAAGAGCCTGTTTGATAGAGCATTCCGCATTTACTGGGATGCAGGTTACCAAATTCATGTGCACGTGAACGGAGACGCAGGACTTGATCGCGTTCTTGACGCACTCGAAATGAATCTGAGACGCAACCCGCGCTATGACCATCGAACCGTTCTGGTTCATTTCGCGGTTAGCGCAGAAGAACAGGTGCAGAGAATTTCGGAGCTTGGCGCCATCGTCAGTGGCAATCCATACTACGTCACTGCCCTTTCAGACCAATATTCTTCTGTCGGTCTCGGGTCGAAAAGAGCGGATGCGATGGTACGTCTCGGCGATATTTCGAAGGCAGGGATCTCCTGGTCGCTGCATTCTGATATGCCAATGGCACCAGCCGATCCTCTTTTCCTGATGTGGTGTGCCGTAAACAGGGTGACTGCTTCCGGTCGTGTCGCGGGACCGGATCAACGGGTCAGTGCAGAGGAAGCCCTTCGAGGTGTCACGATCGAAGCCGCCTATTCATTGAAACTTGAACATGAGATCGGCAGCATCGAACCGGGGAAACGCGCAAATTTTACCATTCTCGACGACAACCCTATTGCGGTGGATCCAATGAAAATCAGGGACGTTAAAGTCTGGGGAACCGTGATGGAAGGGCGGGTTTTTCCAGTTGAAAAGGAAGTGAGGAAAGCGTCGTTGATGCCTCCGGTCGGTGGAGTTGGCAACATAGACGCTGACTTTGCACGAGCAACACTTGAGCATGCTCTCAAAGTTGTACACACACACATTTAACTCTTATTTTTGTGCTGCGAGTTGTAGGAAGAGGTTGTCCGGAATGGGCTCAGAGCAGTCATTCGCCGCACTCGGCATGAACGACTGCCACGCGGACAGAGCGGAAATTGGCGGTAATAAGCCTAATTAGCGCTGTCGGCCCAATCCAGTCAATCACCGCCCTTGCCGCAAACGACCGGTTCAGGGTCAGGTGTGCTTCAAACAAACCGTTTCAGTTGATTGTCGTGAAGTAATAGGAGAATCACCGCCGGGCGGCAATTCTCCGGCATTGTTATTCGCCGTATCCCGGCTCACCCAATTCGTAGGGCAATTGGTCTAGATGCTCTATGAATTCCAACGGGTCAAACGGCAAGCTATCAAAATCTGCTGGCGGGTTTGACAAGGCCAGCGTGGCGGGACGGGCATTGGACAGGTTTGCATACGCTGGTCCGCGGTTGTGTTTGCGGTCCGGATACTTCTGTTTCCACAATTCATGTCGGGCGCGCATTCGCTTGAACGGCTCCTTAAAGTGGAAGCCACCGACGACGATTGGATTGGCTTCACGGTGGTCGTTATATAGATCGTAAACAGCAGTCAGGCCGGACTTGGCCTGCCCCGGATCATCCGATGTCCAGTGGATTTTGAACTGGTCTTTGACTGTGGCCGCTAGGTCAGGCCCCTGGTAAATGAACACATGATCGCGCCGTCCGTGGGTATCGCCGTTGAGCAGCAGCGCCGTCTGATCGATGCCGTCGATGATGCGGTCGGTGGGAATATGCTGGGTGGCTCCTGCCAGCCTAGCAAATGTCGTGAACAAATCGGTTTCGTGGATCATGTCAGCCGCATAAGTACCTGGCTCGATCACGCCCGGCCAAAGTGCTGCTGCGGGAACCCGGACACCACCTTCAGTAAAGTCGCCCTTGCCACCACGAAACAGGCCTTCACCCAGACCGGCACCGGCAGGCGGATTGTGTGTCATCGGGCCATTGTCGGCCATGGCAACGATCAGTGTGTTTTCTGCAATTCCTAGTTCTGCCAGAGTTTCCCGCAAAAGAGCGATGTCGGGTTCAATTACGCGATGATAGCTTTCCCCCACCATGCCGCGCTGCAAGGTCACTTTCTGAGGGTTAGGAATGAAGGACATCCAAAGCGGCCACCATGCGACGTAGAATGGCTTGTCTGCTTCCGCACTTTGACGAATGAAGTTGATTGCACGCTTCCGGCTCTCGATGTCGAAATCATTGTAGTCCTGTACTTCTTGTGAGCCGTGGCGCCATTCGGCGGCTTGTTCGCCTTTCTTGCCTTCCATGTAAAAGACAAAACCTTCGTCCAGAACGAATCTATGGTCGCGCTGATAGGGGTTGTCCGCAAGCAACTCCTCTTTCATCCCGACAATCGCGTTGGCACCCTCGCCAGTTGCATTATATAGGCTCGTGACTTGATTGTAGAGCGCCCAGAACGCGACATCAAAACCTTGGTTGATGGGATAGGATTCCTCGATATCTCCCAGATGCTGCTTTCCGAAAAAACCGGTTGCATAACCCTGGGCCGACAGAACTTCGGCCAAAGTTACATTTTCCGCCGCCAGTCCGGTATACTCAATCGGAAATCCGATTTCCCAGGTGCCTGTGCGGATAGCGTTCTGGCCTGTCAGAACCGCCGCACGGCTGGGCGTGCAGCCCGGCTCGGTATACATGCGTGAAAACTGCATTCCATCTTCGGCAAGCTGGTTCAGATTTGGTGTCGAGTAGCCGCGTATTTGTTGATAAATCGGATCGCCGAAAGCCATCGGTGGCTGGTCGTCCCACATGTAGTGGACGATATTCGGGGGGGCACCGTATTGCTCTCTCAGGGCCGCCAGTTTCTTGTCCAGTTCGTCGTCCTCAACGGCCCAGACCTTCCCGTTCTGCGCTTCCAGAATGTAGTATTCAGCGTCATGAACTATTGCGTTTTCCTGTGCGAGAGCGCTCGTTGCGAATGCCGTAAGGATCGCAATTACTCCCACAGATCGTTTTTGTTTCATGGTTTGGCATCCTTGTTAAATTCTTTTGGTTCTTCAGGCCATCAGTGATCAGCTGATGGGTGTATGCAGACAGTGATTGAGAAGTAGCGGCAGCCTGCCGGGCCAGTTCCGAACGTTCATCCTGCGTCGGAAGCGTGACGATGCGTTCTGAACGTCGTTCGCACTTTGGGAGCGGCGGGCGTCCCATTGTGGCCGGTTTGCGTTCTATACCTTCCACGCGGGTCAACTTGCTCAAACATTCATCCGGAGGTTAACATTACCGGGAAACTAACTGAGGCAGGGAATGAACCACATCAAAAATTCGCCAAACCTGCCCAGGTCCGAACCACTGGTGGTGATGACGTTGCCGGAGCCAAACGACATAAACGGCTTCTCTCCGTGGGAAATTGATTTTCGACAGATCGAGGCCGGTGCAATGGAAACCAAGGTAACGCTTCGCGCCGGAAGCATTGTAACACTATTGAACATTTCAATGTCACGCGCCGTGCACCAAACCGGCGTGTCACCCAAAGGGTTGCTTACCTTTGGAGTAATCCGGCGCAACGCTGTTCAGGTGTGGCAAGGTCAGGAGACATCGGAATCCGAATTGCTGTCTTTCGGCAGTTCCGACCCTTTTGACGGCGTAAGCACCACACATTTTTGCGGCACAACTGTTTCTGTCAAAGAGCACGATGTAGAATTCCTGGCTGACGCCTTGGGCCTGGATATCCCGGAGAGCTTACGAACTTCTGCGAAACCGGCAATTTTTGGACAGCACAAACGTCTGGCAGCGATACGGCAACTCTCTGAAAGGCTTACGGGCAGTAACGCACCGCCGATGACCGACGCCATCGAAGAGGAGATTGTTGCTGACCTTCTGTTAGCGGCAAACTCATACGATCAACACGAAGACAAAAGCACGCCTTTGATCCGGTCTCGGGCCGTTTCGAAAACTACCGAGTTGATGCTAGCCCACCTTGGCGAAAATGTTCCGATCAGCCAAATATGCAGGGAGGTCGGTGTTTCATGGCGCACTTTGGATCGTGCCTTCCTCGAGAAGTTTGGTGTCGGGCCAAAGAAGTACTACCAACGAATTCGCCTAAATCGGGTTCGATCCGACCTGATCCGTAAAACCAGTCACTACAGTATTTCCGACATCGCTAACCGTTGGGGTTTTTGGCACCTAGGGCAATTCGCTCAAGACTACCACAACATGTTCGGGGAGTTGCCATCACAAACCGGTGCAGGTCAGGAGTGAACACTCGTTTTATCTTTCAAGATTTCTGCGGAAACGTGTGTCGGGATGTTGACGGCCAATGAGGGAGCATTCGGTCAATCAATCAAATTGCAGCGAAGGTCTGCTGTCCGCAGTTCGCGACAGATGCCGCGGTTTATTTCAACGGCAATCTTGGGCTCAAAGCAGTCTTTCGCTGCAGTCGGCTTGAACGACTGCTACGCGGACTTTGCGGCCATTGGCCCGCTTTCACCGGAGGACCGCAAACAGCGCAATCCGGACATTAAATAGGAAGGTCTCAAATTTTTGGCTACGCAAAGTTGCCCACGGTCTAAAGCGATGGCCTGCTCTGGGTGCGCCCAACCCAATTCGCGATTACGGCCGCTTCTAGCGCGTTGGTCGAACTGAGCCGCCCAATTTTAGTGGTCCAAATTGAAAGTTAGTGCATGGTTGGCCTTTGATCTATCAGGACGAAGACTTCCGGGGCGGATTTGCACACGACGAAGCTTTGACAATAGATGAATCGCAATAATGTAATGTGAGTTGTTGGTTCTCTGCCGTTTTCCACTGACAACCTTCGTTGAACATGAGGCGGTCAAACTTTTATGCGGGTAAAGCAAACGCTATTCGTGGGTTAAATCACTCAAAAAAGTGAAACGTTGATTTAGACTTAAAAACGACGACAGAGATTACCGAGGATGATCGCAAGGATCATCCAAAGTTTAATGTCCTATCGACTAGTTGTTCGGTGTGATTAAACGGCGCCCCGAGAGGCCGATGTATCCAAAAGTATAAGAGGCCATTCGGAATAGGTCGTAGTGTGTTTAGTTCTGCACTGTATCAAAACCTTTAGAAACGCGCAGTTTCAAAACTTTAATACTTTTTACCCGGAGTAGGAGATAAACATGATTAAACCTCACCAAGTTGTCACGCCATTGGCTGCTTTCTTTTGTACTTTCGCGATCTCCGCGACGGCTCAGGATTTCGATCCGACGTCGTTGTCGACCTATGGCAGCAAGCCCAACATCATTATGATCGTTTCTGACGATACTGGGTATTGGGACCTTGGTGCCTATCATGGGGGCGCCGCGCGCGGCATGGACACGCCCAATCTTGATCAAATGGCCAAGCAAGGGATGATGTTCACAGATTTCTACGCTCAATCCTCTTGCACGCCGGGGCGTGCCGCGATGCAGACCGGGCGTTTCCCGAACCGCTCGGGCATGACGACGGTTGCTTTTCAGGGTCAGGGTGGTGGACTACCGGCGGCAGAATGGACGATTGCGTCTGTTTTGAAGCAGGCTGATTACAACACTTACTTCATGGGAAAATGGCACCTCGGGGAAGCAGATTATGCCATGCCGACAGCCCATGGCTACGACAAGATGGAAAACACATTTCTCTATCACCTGAATGCGTACACCTATGCGCTGGACGACTGGAATGTGCAGATGTCCGATGATCAGAGAGCATTTTACAAAGAGAACACCACCGGCGTTTTTGAAGGCGTGGCCGGAGATCCTGCCAAGGAAGTGCTGACTATCGAAGACATGACGACTGCTGATTTGGCCGCGCTGGACAAGGTTGGTGCGGAAAAGGCGGTGGCAGAACTGGAGCGTCTTGCTGGCCTGGACCAGCCATTCTTCATGTCTATCAACTGGGCTGCGAACCACCAGCCTAACCTGCCGTCGCCTGATTTTGTGGGCAAGTCGGCGGTAAAGAACAAGTATGGCGACAAGGTGGTAGAGCTTGATTTCCACACTGGTCAGATCCTCGACAAGGTGGAAGATCTCGGAATTGGGGAAGATACCCTGATCATTTACACTGTTGATAATGGCGCATGGCAGGATGTGCATCCTGATGCCGACATGACACCGTTTCGTGGCACCAAAGGGACTGACCGTGAAGGGGCGTACCGCGTACCTTTCTTAGCAAAGTGGACAGGTAAGATCGAGCCGAACACGAAGTCGAGCGACATCACCGGCGGCACCGATCTGATTGCCACCTTTGCCAACCTCGCCGGCGTTCCGTTGCCGACCGAAGATCGGGAAGGGCAGCCGACGATTTTTGACAGCATTGATATGGCTCCGGTCCTGTTTGGTGAGGCCGACCCACAGCGCAACACCTGGGCGTATTTTACCGAGAATGAACTCACTCCGGGCGCGGTGCGCGTCAATGAATGGAAGGCCGTCTTCAACATGCGCGGCGACAACGGTGCGCGTGCTGGATCCGAAGCTCCTGCTGCCGAATTGGGATGGCGCGGGGCCGAAATGTACGTTGCTACCGTTCCGCAGGTGTTCAACCTTTGGGAAGACCCGATGGAGCGCTACGACATCTTCATGACCACCGGGCGTGAGAACACTTGGACGATGCCGACACTGATGGGCGAGGTTGAGCGGGTTGTGAAAACCTACATCGACTATCCCCCACGTCCGGTGCAGAGCGAATCCTACTCCGGCCCAATTACACTCAGCGAGTACCACCGCTTCACGACGGTGCGCGACCAGTTGAAAAAGGACGGCTTCAATTTGAGCCTGCCAACCGGCAACTGACGCAAATGGCCGGGGCGTCGTTATGCGGCGCCTCGACACATCGAAAATGTGAAACGGAGTAAGTGCTTCTTCACAGTTTCTCTAGGGTCAGGACCCATTGATTTCCGCACGGCGATATGACTCACGGTTCGAAAACCGAGCGGTAACCATGTCTGATCTTTTCTGGCTGAGCGATGCGCAGATGGCGCGTCTTGAGCCCTTCTTCCCGAAGTCCCACGGCAAACCTCGCGTCGATGATAGGCGTGGGTTGAGTGGGATTATCTTAATCAATCGCAATGGCTTACGTTGGCGCGATGCACCCAAGGAATACGGGCCACACAAAACGCTGTACAACCGCTGGAAGCGGTGGAGTGATAAAGGTATCTTTGCCCAGATGCTGATAGGATTGGCCGCTGATCACGGTGAGGAGAAGACCGTAATGATTGACGCGACTTACCTCAAAGCCCACCGTACGGCGTCCAGTTTGGGCGTGAAAAAGGGGGACGCGGTCGCCTGATCGGACGCACCAAGGGCGGCATGAACACAAAGCTACACGCCATCTGCGACAGCAAAGGCCGCCCGCTGAACCTGTTCGTCACCGCTGGGCAGGTGAGCGACTACATCGGCGCAAGTGCGTTGCTGAGCAGCCTGCCGCAGGTCGATTGGCTACTGGGTGATCGTGGTTACGACCTGATTGGTTCAGAGAAGCCCTTAAAGTCAAGGGAATACGCCCATGCATCCCCGGTCGCAGACAGCGGAAGAAGTCCGTTAAGTACGACAAGCGCCGATACAAACGGCGCAACCGGATCGAGATCATGTTCGGCAGGCTCAAGGATTGGCGGCGTGTGGCAACACGATACGACAGGTGTCCCAAAGTCTTCCTCTCAGCCATCGCACTCGCCGCAATCGTTATCTATTGGCTATGAGTCCTGACCCTAATTTTAACGGTGGGTCCATTCAAATGGGGAGGCTCAATTGGAGTGTTCTGAAGTTCAACACAGTTTCTGTTGGACGAAATCCACTGGATTTATTTGCGCTGCGCTACGGGAGTAGCAATCTAATTGAATTCGGGGCATAATTTGGCATTGAGTTTTCTTGCTCTCAGGAGGCACCGCGTAGACACCGCTCAGGGCCAATGTGAATTACTTGAGCAATATTGGCCTAGTGGGATGGTAAATCATACCCTCGATCACATGGTTGGTCAGATTTGGAGGGCTAAAAACAATGGCAACCAAAGCCGAATTTTGTATGGCAACAGTAGAAGCCAGAGCTGCCACGGACGCACTAAAGAAAATGGCGCGTGATCCTTTAGGTGCGTTTGACCCTGGGTTGGCCACAACGGTTGCCAAGGCAGTGATCAAGAACCTGAATAAATGAGAGGAAAAGGCCGGCTACATGGTTTGTAAAACACTCCTCATCCTCAATCGAAAATCTGCGGCCCGACCTGACGTACGTTCGGCTGTCAGACCACTAGAAAAGGAGCTTGGTCTGGAGATTGTTATCCCTTGGTCAGGTAAACAGTTGCGAAAAACGATACACAAGCACTTGGCCAAGGGCGTGACGCGCTTTGTTGCAGGAGGTGGTGACGGGACACTCAACGCGGTTACCAGCGCCCTATTGCGATGCGATGCAGGACCAACCATTGTTTTGGGGCTTATGCCTCTGGGCACTGCTAACGACTTTGCCAGGTCTTATGGTGATGACGGATCGGATCTTTCTGCATCATTGGTGCAGGCCGCAACCGGAAGAGCCCGGTCGATAGATATTGGTTCTATCAACGGTCGCCCATTCGTGAATGTCGCCAGTGGCGGGTTTGGGGCCATGATTACCGCGACAACTCCCAAAGAAATTAAGAAGCGGCTAGGAGGGTTAGCCTACACCCTTACCGGATTGGCGCGAGTTTCTGAGCTGAAACCAACGCAGGCCTTGATTACTTTGGATGGGTCAGAGCATAACTGGGCGTCGGTTTCTGCGCTGGTAATTGGCAACAACCGCTTTGCCGGTGGTGGGTTCGAAGTAACTCCAGAGGCTGACATGTTCGACGGGTTGCTCGATCTGGGTGTTTTGACCACGGACGAGTGGCCACCTGCAAACCTGTCTTTTGGGCATTTCCCCGACCTGAGTGACCCGATTGAGGGGCTCGTAAAACGTAGCCGTTTCAAACATGCGGTGTTGGAAACAGAAAAACCGTTCCACTTAAACCTTGACGGTGAACCGATGGTGGACACGAGGTTCGAAATATCGGTTCTACCGGGTAGGTTAAGCTTTGCGCTACCTTCAACTGGGTCTTGATCTCTAAAGAATTGGTGCGAACAGGCGGGCAATCGGGGCGCCAATCCGGATATGCGGGGGCTGTTCAGCAAGCAATTTGTCTAGCCTAAACGACCGTTCAAAGTCCTTTTCCAGCATCGCGGCTGTAGCCCCGGCGGCGCGTGTATCGAAGAAAACGGCCATTGCTTCAAAATTCAGCCGGAATGAGCGGTTATCCATGTTCGTTGTCCCTATCGCGGCCAAAGTATCATCAACAACCAATACTTTTTGATGCATGAAACCGGAACTATATCTCAAGACCTGTACTCCGGCCTCGCGGATTTCATCAAAAAAGGCAAAAGCGGCAAGCCAAGGAATCTTATGGTCAATGACGTCAGGAACCAAGATGCGGACATCCACCCCTTGCAATGCAGCGTGTTTTAAAGCTGTGAGCACATCGGTATCGGGTACGAAGTACGGCGAAGCGATCCAAATCCGTCGTTTGGCATTCGCGATTGCCGTGAAAAAGAACAAGGCACCGGTTTCCATTTCGTCCCCGGGACCAGTTGGGACGATTAATCCGGACATGTTCTCTTCCATGTGACCAGCCTCCCAGTTCATCTCCGAAATCAGGATTTCTTCAGTTGCCCAATGCCAATCCTCTACAAACACCAGTTGCAATTGCGAGACGACCGGGCCACGGATTTCGACATGTGTGTCGCGCCAATCACCGAATTTTGGGTCGCGCCCCATATATTCGTCTCCAACATTCAATCCGCCGGTAAAGCCGACCGTTCCGTCGATGATCACCGTCTTGCGGTGATTGCGTAAATTGAGTTGAAATCGGTTTTTAGCTCCGCGCATCTGCGCGGGTTCAACTACTTGCACGCCGGCTGAACGGAGATCATTAAGATAGGAGTTTGGAAGTTTAACGCTGCCAACTGGATCGCACATGAACCGAACCGCAACTGCACGTCTTGCTGCGGTGATCAGATGGTCTCGCAGTGTCCGACCCAGATCATCATCATGAACAATATAAAACTGCACCAGAATGTAATCTTGGGCTGCGTCAATAGCGGCAAAGATTTCATCGAACGTTTCCTGCCCGTTTAATAGGATTCGCATGTTGTTGCCCCGGACTACAGGGAGTTCAGATATCCTTTCCAACGCTTCGGACGGAAACTCTGTAGGCACGTCGGGGGCATTGACCTCGCGAAACGTCTTGATTCCGTCAATTACCTCCTCGCTATCGCGGCGCGCAGTTAAGTATCGGTCGAACTTGTGATGTCCCAAAAAAAGGTAAAGCGGAACGCCAAGATACGGGGCAGTAATCAGAAAAACGACCCAACCCACTGCACCCTGAGAGGTTCGCGCCGATGAGATCGCTCTCCATGCAAACCAAATGGCAGTGGCTTCGAGGGCGATCAAGAGCAAGACCAGAATTGTGGACACCATGTGGGCCTCTTTGGTTCACGGTTGCTGAAAGGGCGTTCCAACACCCGGTGGAGATCCACCAGATTAACCGATACTCGCAGGAAAGGATCACCTAGGGCAAGCGCGTAGAAACGCAGTTCTTGTTGTTGAGCTCGGG
This sequence comes from Ruegeria sp. CDSA021, assembly GCF_059612325.1. Lineage (NCBI taxonomy): Bacteria > Pseudomonadati > Pseudomonadota > Alphaproteobacteria > Rhodobacterales > Roseobacteraceae > Ruegeria > Ruegeria sp. CDSA021. Next base: position 88,443 of record NZ_JBXWQJ010000016.1, on the reverse strand, counting down.
TTGCAATTCGATAGAGAATTCTCATTCGTATGCCGCTTTGACAAATTAGGAGCAATTTATCCCGATACTCCAGAAAAAGCTGGAAGATTCTCCCAGAGTTTCCGATGCTGTCCTCCTGCAAACTTCGAGTGTCGTTTGAGAAGTTTACGACCTACATGATCCAAAAGAGAGGCCAGTTCAGCAATTGGAAGAAACTCAATCTCCGTCGATGAGCGCAGTTGTCGAAATGCAGGAACGTTTCAGCCACTGGCAGGCCGAACTAAATCAAAGCAGCGTAATTCTCTCTTTGATCTTTCTCTTGGCCGTTGTCATCGGCAGGCGGCCACTTGCACGATGGCTTATGGCAATGTTTCGGGCACTTCTCAGACGCTTGTCCATTGAACTTTCGGAAAAGGTAGCTGACGAACTGATGCGGACCACATCAGTTTTGATTGTGACCTTTGCTGTTTTTGTGGTTCTGGAAACATTGAATGTTCCAAACATGCCTGGTGACATTTTTAGGCGCGTTATGGCCTCAATCGCTGTGATCGCAGTATTCTCAGGGTGGTACAACCTGAGCGGGTCTTTTGTATCCCTTCTTCAGAGCGACCGGTTTGGAGAAGTCAGGATGGAGGCCGGATGGATGGAGCGCGTTGCCCGTTTTGGCATCTTGCTGTTTGCCATTACGTCATTGCTAGAAGTCTGGAGAGTCGACATCAGCGGTGCGCTGACCGGTGTTGGAGTACTGGGCGCAGGATTGGCTATCGCGACACAGGACCTGATCCGCAATCTTGTGGCAGGCATGAATAACATGAGTGAAAAGCGCTTCGCTATTGGGGACTCGATTCAAATCGACGGTTCGTTTGTCGGGACAGTCGAATCCATTGACCTGCGCTCCACCCTAATCCGTGGGTTCGATCAGATCCCACGGCATGTTCCGAACTCCGAGTTATCCAACGCAGTTGTCCTAAACTATTCACACCGCCGACATCGAAGGGTCATGCTTAGCATACCGTTGCTTCTAGACAGTACCGAGGCTCAGGTCCTTCAGGTGCGTGATACGTTGCGGGAACATTTGTCGGCCTGTGGAGATTTCGAATTGTCTGAAGAGGCACCGAAATATGTCTATGTCGAAGGGTTGTCAGAATGCGCCGTAACCATCATTTTTTACGCGTGGACGACTACCCCTGAATACGACAATTTCCTCCGTGTGAATGAAAGTCTTTCGCTCAAAATCCTTGAGACGGTGCGCGCGGCAGGAACAGAACTGGCCTATCCAACACAATCGATCAATCTGCGCGGGTCAGCCATTCCGTGACCTCCTGATGATACCGATCAGTATTCCCCAAGCGTCTAGCTCTGGTTGTCTAAGTTTTGCTCAAATTCCTGACGGATTGCTTCTGTTTCGGTATCTAGTTCGGATTTGGATACCGTTAGCTTAGATTTTCGAGGTGCAGCTTCAGTGGCTTCGCCCTGTGCTACTTCCCTTACTGGATTGTCTTTGTGACTACCGTCGGACAAGTTACCATCGCCCGACATCAGTATTGCGAGTGACGTCGTCGATGGGATGTTGGCTAACACGATCATAGTACAGACGGTAATCGGCACGCTTAGTAGAGCCCCGGGGATACCCCAGATTGCGGTCCAGAACGTCAGTGCGAGGATGACCATCAAAGGCGACAAGTTTAGTGATTTTCCGGTTAGCGATGGTTCCAGAATATTCCCGATGATGAACTGAACCGCCCCACAGCCCACCAAAATAATTAGAAAAGGCGTGCTAGTATCAAACTGCACAAGAGCAACGAGCGACGGCAACGCTACCCCGATGATTGAACCAATCGTTGGAATGAAGTTCAGTACGAATGCCAGGATGGCCCAAGTTTCGGCAAAATCCAATCCCACGGGCTTCATTATCGCGTAGCTACCGACACCCGTTAGGAAACTAACGAGTGTTTTGATCCCTACATAGCGCTGCACACTGTCCGAAATGCGTGTCAGCACGCGGTGTAAGTTTTGTGCGGATTCCGCATCTGGTGCTGCCAGTGCGACTTTCAACCTCATGGGCCCCTGTTCCAGCATCATGAAAGGAATATAAAGAAGGATCAGAAAGAAAGCGCTCAAAAAGCTTCCGGCTGAACCGATTGCTCCGCCAGCGAAGCCGGTAAAGTCCATCTCTAAGATCGCTTGTTGCGCTGCCTGATAGTTCTTGTCTCCAACAAGAGTGACCACTCGGGCCAAGATTTCAGAGAATCTTGCTTCATATCTAGGCAACGCATCGGCAACCGCGCCCGCTTGACTGGTCAGAATTGATAGTAATCCGAGCAATCCCAACACTAAAAGAGCAGCGCTAATGACATGGGCCAGCCATCTGGGGATCCGTGTCCCGAGAATTTCAACCTGACAAAACCTGTCGACTGCGGAAGTCAGAAGAATGAAAATCAAGGAAGCAATCGACAATGGAACTAGAACATCAGCCGCCAGGACCAGTCCTGCGATAGTAAAAAAGGCGATCACGACAACCCGGTGCCAAAACGCCAGACTAAAAACGTGTGTTTGCTGTTGATCTGGCACCGGCTGGGCTACTTCCTGTCTATTACCCTACGGATTTACGAACCTTGTCATATACGGCTTTCATTTTCAAACCAAGTTCCTGCGCAGCTTCGCCGACTTCATCCGCCGACTGATTAAATTGTGATGTAGACAGGAACCTATCCCACTCCGAAACAAGTGAATCCCACTCGTCTTCCGCCTCCATTGTTCCAAGGTTCAACTGAAGTTTAATTTCATCTCTCTTTTGTTGTAGCTCGGCCATCATGGCCTTTAGATCTGGCATTTCTTTCACCTTTTGTAACACGTAATTGCCGAGAGACGGCTCTCCGGTTTATCTGCACTGCCAATATTAAACGGTGCCGGTTGGATGTTTAAACATCTTACTAAAAAGAATTAGGTCAACGCTTCTTTGGCCAGTGACATTGACGCATCTAGCTTGGCCTTTCGTTCTTTGTAGTCTGACTGAATTTCAGCTTTACGCTTTTCAAACTTGTTCCTTGTATTTTCTTTGGCCACCGCAATTTGCTCGTCAATCGCCTCGAGCCTTGCAGCTGTTTGGCTGTTCAGTTCGGTGATACGTTGCGAGATTTTTTCTTTGGCTATACTTGCCTTTGCCTTGGTTGCGTCGATTTTGTCGTGGATTGCTTGTTTGGTTTCTTCGTTAGATTGCTTCCACTCGTCTTTTAGCTCTGCAATTTCCCGATTAAGTTCCGCCATTTCATCAGCGTATTGTTCATCGATTGCATCGGCGCGTGGCTTGCGGAAAACCACTCCTCCAGCCTCGCTCATTTTGACATCCAATGGCGATGTCCAAACTTCGTCAACCGAGGCCACCAAGCAAGACTTACCAGGAATAAGTTCGATGCTGATTTCGTCAAGCATCGTAGAATCTATTCCCGCAACCCAAAGATCTCTGTAGACACCAAACAAACCACCTGTCATCGATCCGACAGCCATTCCTGAGGCGGCCACTGATGCTGCAGCGGCAGATCCGGCGACTGCAGCTCCTGATGCGACTGCCATCGGGCCGGCCAAAACACCAACCATTCCGCCGAGAACGAGGCCCAGTGCCGTTCCCAACGGCCCTTCATCTTCCACCTTCTTAACTTCAACTTTGCCTTCGAGATCTTTCCCGATGACTGCAGCGGCATACACCGCGAGATCTCCTTGGGAATGTAGCGCGCGCAGTGCGGTTTCACCCTTGAATGCAGCAGCATCATCCTCGAAAACGACGGCAATAAACTTTTCCATGTTGGTACTCCTGATGGTTGATTTTAGGCGGGAATTTCTTAGTGGGTAGGAACTTTTCTAAACACTAAATGCTCATTGAAACTGCATGTTAAGTGCCGCGTAAATTTGCCATTTGGGCAGGCCGATTCCTTTGTCAAAAACCGAGTACTGCGGTTCGACAAAAAAGTTGTAAACGGTATTGCCGCGTTTGGTGACCTTGCCTAGGCGAATGCCCAATGGGACAGAATAGCTGTCATTAACAAAATTGTAGGTCCAGATCGGGGCGCCGCCCGTGTAGTACCCATTGCCCAGTTGGTAAAAAACAAAGGGTTGAAAGGCACCCAAATTGGCACGTGGGCGCCCATTTGCATCCCCAACGCCTCCACGCCATGTCAGAAGATATCCATACTGAAAGACAGGCGAAGTTGCATTGAAATAAACGTTGGCTAACCCAAGCTGCCATTGATCGGCTCCCAAGCGGTCGTCGGAGGCTGTTGGCACGACCACTTGCGGACCAAGCGCAAAACTAATTCCAGGGTTACCCGTATTAAACTGATAGGCCGCAAAAACATCAAAATCTCCGACGCCACTCAAAGTTTGGCCATCTGTTCCCACCGGTAACGAGTTAAATGGCAACGAGGCTCGGATCAGCCAATTTGAGCTGCCTAAAGTGACCGGCTTTGCATAGCGCAGAACAAATTGATTTCCGGTCGCATTATCTGGTCCTGTAAAGTCACCGATATAATAGTTTTGGATATTGAACGCTGTGATATCAGCCAGAGGATTGTTGGCTTGCGCTGCATCAGATTGCGCATAGGCCGGAGTGCTGGCGACGCACAAAACGGAAAATTGAGCTAAGCGCTTAAAGAAGGATTTCATGGGGCTCCCTTTGTCTCGGGCATCGCTTCTGGCAAAGGTACACCCACCGCTCCGGAAGGCGGCTTAGTGCCCAGAAGAGACGCAATCGTAGGCGCGACATCCACAGTTTCGACGCGTCGTGCGACGGTTTGTGGAACAATATTTGAACCTGTAATAATCAGGGGAACGTGTGTGTCGTATGTCCAGGGAGAGCCATGAGCAGACGCAACGTGCAACCCGTCAAAATCAGCCACAAACCAATGCGGTTCGAACACCACATAGATATCTCCCGACCGATCTGGATTAAAGTTAGCCAAGACGGCATCGCTAATCTTGGTTTTTGCAAACGATCCGCGTCGCAAATCTGAACTCCCAACCGCATAGGCAATGCCGGGGAGTTTTTGAAGTTCCTCAGCAACAGCTCGCTCGACGACCAAAGGATCCAAAGAGCGTTTGGAAATAAGATCTTGGTCCAAATAGACGTAGGGGTTGGAAAAGTTCTGAACCAGATCAGCGGATTCACCAAAATCCATTTGAAGACGCACAAATCCTGGTTCTGTATCGACGCGTTCAAAGCTGAACAAACCAGCTTCAATGCCTAGAGTCGCCAGAAACTCCGGGTGTTCCGGTGCGCCGTGATCTGCCGACAAAACGATCAATGTGTTTTCTAGACCAACTACGGCATCCACATGTGTTAAAAGGTCAGCGATTTGCCTGTCGAGATGCGCGAAATTGTCTTCGGCTTCTAGGCTTGAAGGGCCGAACATATGGCCGACATAGTCTGTAGATGACAAGCTGACCGACAGATAATCAGTAACGTCATCTTGCCCCAGTTTTTCTGCATCCAACAGGGCTTTGGCAAAATCTACTGTTATTTCATCCCCAGCCGGGCTGAGGGTTAAGAGCGTTGTGAAGTATTTCCCTTCTGCCGCTCCCCAGTTATGCGGAAATGTCCGGCCAAACCCCTGTATATCGGTTTCCCACGGTTGGTCGTCGCGGTCTGCAAAGGCATACTGCCCGACGTCTCCCAGAAGAGTCCAAGATCGATTGGCATATGATGCGACAAGGCCCTTTGAGTTCCAATCCTCAATCCAACCGGGGTAGGCGTCGCGATAGAACGTGCTTGTAACAAACCGGCCTTCTGACTTTGAGAACCAGTAAGCGTCACCAGCGTGACCTGCCATTGCAATTGCACCGCGATCCTTGACCGACACACCAAACACTTTTGAAGTCGGCCCAAAGTGCAGGCCAATTTCATCGGAGATAGTTGAACTGATAATATTGCGGGGAGACCGACCGTCAGTTGTGGCTGCTCGTTGGGTCGGATCGATTTCGTTCTCCGCATCGACTCCGGAAGCCCCGACCAAAGGATAGTCCGGATCCTGCACGTTATAGAAAGGCTTGCCAGTTTTTCGATCAAACCACAGGTTGGCTACCATACCATGGATAGCAGGGTCCGTGCCGGTTGCGAGCGTCGTGTGCCCGACAATTGTTTCAGTGTTGGCATGGCGGTGATGAGCATTTGTAAAATTGACGCCATGATCCAACAAATAGCGAAAGCCGCCCTCTCCTATGTGGATACTGAATCTGTCGATTAGGTCTCCACGCAACTGATCAACAGTAATTTGAAGAACCAGTCGAGGCTTGCCTTGAGCGCTTGAGACAGACGGAACGACCAAGCTGACTCCAACAACCACCCATTTGATTAGCAAGGGAAAATTTTTTGGTTCGATCACGTATTTCGTCCTTTTTGTAACAGTAGAATCAGTGTCTACCCAACGTTTGCCACAGTTTTGGGTCGTTTTTTTCAGACCGCGACCGACACGTCGTTCCTTAGGCCACGGGCAAAGCGGATATATCCTGCGCCCTCACCGATCAGCGATACGCCTGCAACGATCCCCAACAGCATCACGCTCACTTCGGGGTACTTCGCCAACAGATATCCCGATGCCAGTACGGACACACAACCAACGGAAATGACCCAGCCAGAACCTTGATCCGGTCGCGCCATCACGCCCACTGCAATCCGCACCAAGCCATTCACAAAAATTGCAACAATCAAGACCAACGTAAGCGCCATGAGCCCTTCAAGAGGGCGAAATATCAGCAACAACCCGGCAATCAGATTGAAGCCCCCCCAGATGGAATAGATGAGCCTTGCATTCCAGCCATCTTTGGTGGTGAAAACCTGCACTAGCACCACGAAGCCACCTACAGCGAAAACAAATCCCACAGCAAATTCAATGGCCAATGATACCAAAAAAGGTGCAAAAATTGCGAATACACCCCCGATAACCAACACACTCCCGAGTCCAAGAAACCAGCCCCAGTATTTTTGCAGATCGTTGTCTGAGTTTCCCATGCTCATTGTATCTTTCCCTTGGTCGATTGCATTTTCAAACACTGGCGACTGCTTTTGCGTTTAGGCGCCCTCAAGCAGGTCAAAGCCTGTCGAGTGCGACCTTCCGTTTAGTTTCGAGCGTAGTGAAAGCGCGGCAGGCTTTTCAGATTTTCCTTGGTCGCATTGGGCAAAAACAGATCGCCATCCGCGTTGATCTCGAAGGCGACCGCTGGCAGCGCGATCAACTTTTCACCGATGTTCAGGAAGCCGGCGACGTTGACGATCACAAAGGTCGTATCACCATCCGGCAAGACGAGCGCATCATGGACATATCCCACAAAGTCGCCACCAGCATTGTAAACATCACCGCGCAAAAGCTCGACTACGCTCCAATCGGAAGCGACTAAGGCGACATCAAGATTGTTGTACTCGACAACAACACCGCCAGCCACATGAGGTGTGGACTGTGCGAGCGCATACATTGGGTCTCCAATTGCGAAAGCACACAAGAGAGCCGTTGTTCTCAGAACTTTTTTCATATTACTGATCCCGTCTCGACAATGTGAAAATTGAATTCAGGTCGCCGGGTGATCAAGCAGCCCGCCCCCTAAACATACTGGTCAGTTTCCGGACAAAGCGGCACGAAGCTCTTTTTCATCACTGACAGACAATGATGTCTCGATAACCTCGCCCTTCATGCCCTCCAATTCGCCCAACAACTTCGTAGGTCGGTTTGACCACCCGATAACGGCCAGAGCCGATGAGTCAGGGCCCATCTTTGAGCCGACGCGAGCTGCCAATGCATCCTCTTCGTCTGCTTGATCCAGCATTCCTGCAAGTGTCCCAGAGCCAGCACCAACAGCCGAACCTGCAATAAACCCGGCAGCAGGGTTTCCGACCATGGCACCGATCAACGTGCCGGTCAGTGCTCCAAGAGAAGTGCCTCCGACGAAACCCGTTGCTGTAAGAGTATCGGAATTCCGGGTCCGCACTACGCCGTTCTTATCGCGGGTCATTACCACGACCTCGTCGAGATCGACTTCCCAATCCAGGCTCATTTTTTGCAGACGCAAAAGTGCTTCGTCTGCTGTATGACGGCCCTCGAAGACAATAATGACCAAATCACTCATCGTATCTCTCCCTAGTTGAAAATTGTTTTTTGCAGCGCAGTGACACACAAAAGAATGTACGTCCTGACGCTATCCCGTGACGATGTTTCATCTCTGAACTCCATGCGCGGTTCTCTCCCAACACCGCGCATGAATTAAGTTTACCAAGCTCGAAACTACTTACTTCCGTTATTTGCCGTCATCAGTTCCATGACCTGATCAATTGAAAAGCTGGCTGGCTTCTGACGCGGTGGGAACTCTTGGAATGTAGCTAGGAACTGGCCTACATACTTTTGTGCGGGCACCAGGAAATAGATCCGATCAATCATCCAGTCGTAGTAAGTATTGGATGTTAGATGCGCCTGTTCGAATGGATCACGCCGCAGGTTGGTGATCAAAGGGACGCGAAGTGGGGTCCAAGGTTCGATCCACGCACGCAATGTCGAAACAGCTTTTTGCTCAAGGAAAATCAGTTTCCAATCGTCATAGCGCAAGGCTGTTAATTCTCCGGTATCCGCGAAATAGAAAATCTCATGTCGCGGGCCGTCTTTTGTTTCACCAGTAAGAATGGGCAAGAAGTTGTAGCCATCCAGATGCACTTTATATTCGCGACCAATGGCTTGAACGCCACCTGCTTTCAAGTCTTCCTTGATGGTCTCATTGCCCGCTGCTGCCAACAACGTCGGCAACCAATCCATGTGGTGCATGATTTCGTTTGAGACAGAGTCAGGTTCTATTTTCCCAGGCCAACGCACGAGCGAGGGCACGCGCCATCCACCTTCCCAGTTGGTGTTCTTTTCACTGTAGAACGGGTTGGTGCCAGCATCTGGCCATGTATTCTTGTGGGGGCCATTGTCAGTCGAATAATGAACAATGGTGTTGTCAGCAATGCCCAGTTCGTCAAGCACATCCAATAGCTGACCGACGTGCATGTCATGTTCGACCATGCCATCGCCATACTCATCTTGTCCCGAGATCCCGAACAATTCGTCTTTCACATGTGTACGGAAGTGCATCCGTGTGCCGTTCCACCAAACGTAGAAAGGTTTGCCTTGCTCGTGCGCATTTTTGATAAAGTCGACGGCAGCTGCAACGGTTTCATCGTCGACTGTCTCCATCCGTTTTTTGGTCAATGGTCCCGTATCTTCAACAAGCCCATCAGCCGAAGACTTGATAACGCCACGAGGGCCAAATGCCTCGCGGAAGGTCTGGCCGTCCGCCAAAACCGCGTCGCCGGGATAGTCGCGATTTTCTGGCTCTTCTTCCGCATTCAAATGGTACAGGTTTCCGAAAAACTCATCAAAACCATGGTTTGTGGGAAGCATACTGTCCTGATCACCAAGGTGATTTTTCCCAAACTGACCGGTCATGTATCCTAATGGCTTCAGAAGGCCCGCAATCGTGGGGTCTTCTTCCTTCATACCCAAGTCTGCGCCCGGGAGGCCTACCTTAGACAAGCCGGTTCTATAGACAGACTGTCCCATAATGTAAGAAGCCCGACCAGCTGTACAGGACTGCTCCCCATAGTAGTCGGTGAACATCATGCCTTCATCAGCAACCCGGTCGATATTGGGCGTTTCGTAGCCCATTAGTCCCCTAGTGTAAGCGGATATGTTGGATTGCCCAATATCGTCTCCCCAAATCACTAGAATGTTTGGTTTGTCTTGTGCAGAAACTGGTGTGCCAACCACGAGGATAGCGACCGACAAAGCACCCAATATCGCTGACTTTGTTATGCCCAAATTATGTTTCATGTGCTCTCCTGAAAAATTCGAAACCAACGCATCAATCGACAGACTGGTGACATCGCGATCAAAGTTCATTCCCACGATGACCCCATTGGTTAGCGGTGTTTGCCCTTCAATCTGTCGGCAAATACGAATCAAGGCTGCAAAAGCAACATTCATATTCACGAAAAACGTGTGTTAGCCTGCCAACGACAGGAAGCATTCATGTATAAGAAGTTGTATGAAGAGATTCGCTAAACACGTCGAAGCACATAATGAATCACTGTCCGAGCACAGTGTATGAGTGAAAAGGTCAACGAATTCACGATTAGAGCGGGCTCATTCCATGGTCCAATCTCCTTGCTTACTGACAACGCTCGGATGTTTCAAAAAACGCTGCATTCTTTCAACCTGCCAACGGAGCCAGAGGAGATTGTTGACGTTTCCAACTACCTAAAGGGCATAAAGGAAATAACTCGGTTCGCTGGCGATGATGATTTCTTTGCCCGAGCAGGATATGTTCAGAAAGTGGAAGATTTGGGCGTTTTTGGTCGCGCAATCGTTTCTGCTGATACCTTGTGGGACGCTTTGCAGATCGCCAAGTCTGCGCTGTTGTACTATCAGAGCGATTCAGAGTTAGTAATCAGAACCTACAAAAAGCGTTGCCATATCTGGTATTTCAATCCTTTTGACGCTTTTGAAGGAGCCAAAGATGTTCAATACACAATAACTCTATTGGCCAACGTTGTCTGCCTTGCAAACAATCGCACCGATCCGGACATTGATGTTTCCTACCCTAATGGCTGTTCGACGCACGTTCTGTTCAACTCCGCTATCAGTCGCGTTAGGGCTTCCACTCAAGGGTACATTTCGTTCGACGAAGAAGCACTCAAGTCGCAGATGTTCAAAATGGATGCACTGAGAGCCGAAGTGTTTTCGCGCTATTTGGCCGATGAATCCATAAAGGCTTGCGAAAAACCACTGACGAAGGACATTGTCGCCGGCCTAGTTCGTGCTTCATTCGGTGTTGCGCCATGGACTCTAGTCAACACCTCTGGAGCACTGCAATTACACGAGCGGACGATTCAACTTCGTTTGAAGTCTGAAGGAACATCTTTTCGTGAAATCGTTCAGACCGAGCGGCACCTCGCATCAAAGCGCCTCCTTATGGCTGGAAAAGACATAGTTGAAACTGCCGAAATACTTGGCTTCGAGCATCGGCAGAGTTTTTCAGAGGCATTCTCAAGTTGGGAAGGCCTTTCTCCGTCGGCCTTCACAAGTAGGGTTTAGGTTCATTGTGGCTTATTACATAGCCTATTGCCTGCAAAATGCGAGATGCAGCAACCGTAGATTTCCTATTGTCGGAAGGGTCGGCAGATTTCTCTAAGCATGTCTTATAGCAGACGTTGTTTACCGACGAATTATGCTGTCGGTTGCACTGGCGCGTCACCAAGGGCGTATCATCAGGGAAATCACATGTTTCGCGCACCCACATCGCCATGAGAATAAGCATGTAGGCGCCAACTTCATCGGCCGAGAGGTGTTGAGTATCACGCTGGTATGCATCTACCCAAAGTGGGCAGGGACGCTTAGCCCGGGCACGTTTGGCGTTGAAATCACTCATTTTGACCTCCCTCCCAATGCCGCCCAAGTTTCCGTGCACTTTCAAATGCACAACTGATGCTAGCGGTTTCCGGTGTATCGAAGCGACCGACCATAATGGATCCTCCACTGCGTGCGATTAGCATATGTCGCCATCGCGCAGAGCGCGGAGGTGGGAATCGATTTCTTCTTCGATCCACAACAAACGACCACCCAGTTTGACGGGTTTGGGAAGCCGCTCCGCAGCCAGGTCGGCATAAATGGATGAACGAGAACGGTTCCCGAGCTTCTCGCGAAGTTCAATTAGGGTCGGGTATTTTGCGGGAGTCGCCGTGAATGTACTCATTGTGACAGTCGTCCTTTCTTACTCGGGACGAAAGCCAGAATGATCGCAACCGGCCGCTCGCCCCACCAATGGGTGCCCCGTGTCGGGGAAGACGAGCTGCACATCTTGCGCAGCAACAGGTCCAATGTTAGCGGACTAATTGGTGCAATTCAATATGTAGCTGTTTAGATTTTCGCGGCCACTGTATTTAGAGTGATGCCGGCTGGCGTTAATTACCGTGTTGCGACGCAAGAAACGACTTCCCTTGTTCCACCGCACACGTAGCTCGCCCATTGCTCGCTCAACACCCTACGCTGCTCAAGAAAATCTGTGCGTCTGTAAGCTCGAACGACACCAGAGTCAGTTACGTGTCCCAGCATTGCTTCCGCTACTTCGTGAGGTGCGTCGGTGGCTTCAGCCAGCCAGTCGCGAAGACTGCTGCGGAAGCCATGCGGGCGGGCGTCCAATTTGCGACGCTCCATCATCCTTGAGAGCGTCATATCAGAGATCACGCCCTGCCGTGTATTCGGAAAAAGGAAACCATTTCTGGAATGCGGTAGGGCAAGGTCGATAACGCGTTGCGCTTCCTGCGAAAGCGGCACACGGAAATCACTTGTTGCCCCTTTTCGACCTTTCATGGCCTCACCGGGTATAGTCCAGACGTCTCCTTCAATCTGTTCGAGCCTGATAAAGCGCAAAGGTTTAGAGCGAACACCGGTTAGGATGAGCAACCTCATAGCGAGGTTCGTGAGCGAGGGTTCCTCTAAGCTTGAGTAGAAGGCAGGGACATCGCTCCACAGCATCGCTGGGATGTGTTTCGGCTTGTGACGTGACTTTCCCAACAACGCTTTGGCTTTTTCTGTTGCCTGAAGGTCAACGTCCAATCCAAGCGCGGCCGCGTGGCGAAAGACAATGTTTAGCCGGTTCATTGCTTTGCGCGCTGTGTCGGCTTTTGTGTGCCAGATTGGGGCCAGGGTGTCGCGAATGTCGCGCTGGTCAATGTCTGTTATTGGCACCTTTCCAAGCTTGGGCAGTACATGCCCATTTAGCGGTGAGAGCCAACGCCCTGCTTTTCCATCGCCTTTGAGTTCAGCCTTTCGCGCTTCGAATGCATCTGCAGTCAGAACCGCAAGTGAAACATCTTCCCGCCGCGCCGCACGTGCCTCTGCTTCACGCTCCTTGACCGGATCACGGCCTTCCGCAGCGACCGTACGCCATCGCTGCGCAACACTTCGAGCACTTGCAAGAGAAAGAGTTGGATAGCCGCCTAAGCCCATTTCGCGCCTTCGGCCATGCACAGTCACACGAAGCATCCACTGCGCGCCACCATCGTCTCGTTTAATAAACCAAAGACCAGCGCCATCGCAGTGTTTACCGACCGGTGCAGATTTAACAAAGGAAGCCGAAAGTCTGTTTTTTGCCCGCATTTATATCCACCCTAATATCCACCTAAACTTATTGGATGGCGTCAAACATGGCAAGACAAGCTTGGACAATTAGATCAGGTAATTCATTGTAAATGAGGGGGAATCTGCACAAGAGTGAACATTCCCAAACAGGTTGCATGTGCCGCCCCCGGGCACCATTTTAGGCTGAAATATGAGAGACTTTTTCTGTTGATCTTTCTACCTTTGCTTGGACAGTTTCGTGATGCCCACGCAATCGAACGCTCATTGACTCTAACCCGTACCACCTGAGTATTTTAGAAAATCGGCCAGACGTGTGTTGTGCTGTTTCACTGCTACGGCTGCGGCTTTGGAAAAATCCGCCCACGGCCATTTCTGGGGGGCGACGGATTTAGACAGTTGCGTATACAGCGGGTTATCCACGTCTTCCGGTGTTTCGGCGATTTGGACTGAAACGCGGTAATCCGATGTGTCGTGAGCCTCGTTATACATACGCAGTGAAGCAAGGTTGGCGTCATCGTCGATCAACACAATCGCGCCTCCGATGAGCGGTTTGACTTCCGGGCTGTCGACGACCCAACCGCCGCTGTTATAGGCGGCGAAGTTTGGCACGAAGAAGTCCTCCAACGGCATAATCGCTTCAAAAGGTTTGTGCGTGTGGCCAAAAACAAGAGAAACGCTTGCAGGAACGCTCGGGTCGAATTCTGATTTTATTTGTTCTTGAACGGGAACCCGCATGAAGCGTTTGACGCCTGCTCCGTCGTCGCTGAGTAAGGTATTGGTCTGCCCACGTTCAAAATAGTCGGAGACCAACGCGCTGACCATTTCGCCGACGCCATTGGCAAGTGTTTTTCCGGTCGCGCCGCCCTTTTTCATAACCAGATTTCGGGCGGCACTGCCCAGCAATGATCCAATCGCCTTCGGGCTGTTTTCAGTATTATAAACATTTTCTTCGTCAACCCCGATATGCCCGGAACGGCCCAAAACGGACCAGACGAAATCGATCCAGGCGAAGTTTTGGGCCTCCCATGCTTCCATCGTTTCGGGTGGAGTTGTCTTGGGGTAGAGGAGATCCGCAAACTCGCTGACCATCAGATACGCGTCTTCGATAAAATGCCCGTGGCTGACCACGATAAGCTTGTCGCCGGACGTGATGGCGTAGTTTGGATAAACGGTTTTGATCCGCGTCTCTGACAGCCAGGGGAGGCTGTGGGTGATTGCATTAACAAAATAACTTGGCACCCCTTCCGGGTCGCGCATTGGTGTGATGTGCGGCGGAGTGGGCAGAGGGGTGCTCCAATCGGCGGAACTCAGGGAATCCGCATATTGGCGTTCGCGGCAGGTTTCCCAAAGGTGATGGTCGTGGTTGCCGGGAATGAATACAATCTCGGGGTCGAAAAGCCGGGCGGCTGGGTCTTCCGGCATGGTCAGTTCAAGAAAGTGTCGAAACGCCATTGCAGCGACATTTTCGGTGCTGAAGGCCAGATCAAGAATGTCGCCATTCAGAATGAGCGTTGGCAGACGGTCGCCTGAGTTTTCGTTGATCAGGTGTCTCAGGCAGTTAGCCAAGTGAATCAAAACATCGCTGGGGTGCATCGGGTCTACTTGACCATCGGTTGCGTTCAGACGGGTTAAAATGCTGTTATCCGCCCCGAAATGCATATCTGAAAGACAGACATATCTGATGTCGCCCATAATCCACCCAATACATGTTCTAATAACGCTTTAACGCCTCGAATTCCTACTTCGGCACGAGGTCTGACTATTCCTTTGATCTATCACAAAACTTGACCTTGTGACACCTTTGCGTGTTTGCTCGAACAATACATGGATTTTGACTGAACTGTTTTCTCGTTTTTTGCGCGCAGGTGACCTTATGGCGAAGACCTCCGCCAGTACTCAAAAAGATTCTGGACTCAGCGGCGAGAGGCGGCGGCTTGTCCTGGCATTTGTTGATGTTGTCGGCTCGACAGCGTTGAGCACAAAAATGGAATCCGAGGATTTCGCCAACCTGATGCTGGCGTTTCAGAAATTTGGAACTCAGACCTTCGAGAAATTCGGTGGAAAGATAGCGAATTATCTGGGGGATGGGCTTCTGGTCTATTTCGGATACCCGCGGGCGCAGGAAAACGATGCGGAGCGAGCTGTACGCGCGGCTTTCGAGTTGTTGGGAGGATTGGGGAAAATTGGGCAACCCAACCTGAAAGAGCCGTTGCAGGCGCGCGTAGGTATCCATGCCGGACCGGTGATTGTAGGGCAAAACAGCGACGGTCTGGGCGATATCCTGTTGGGGGAAACAGTTAACGTTGCTGCACGCATTCAATCAGCGGCATCGCCGGGCACGATCTTCACCAGTGAATCTGCGTTGGATCTGCTGAAAGGAAAGTTCGCTTCGCGACCGCAGCCGCCGATTCAGTTGAAGGGGATTGCGAACAAAGTTGTCCTTCATCACCTGCACCAATCCACAGCAGCGAAGCGTCCAGTGCCGCGGACGGTGCACACCCTGGTTGGCCGTGACGAGGAGCTGGCTAGGCTGAAGTCAGAATTTGAGTCTGTTCTTGATGGGAAGAGGTCGGGCGTTTGCATTTTTGCTGAACCGGGCTTGGGCAAAAGTACTTTGGTTGACAGGTTTCAGGCAAGCTTGGCCGAAACGCCCCATACGTGGCTTGAGGCCAGGTGCGACGTGCTTCAAACAGGTGCGGCCTTGCATCCTTTCATCGAACTGGCACTGAAAAGTCTTGGAATTGCGGACCCGCAGGAAACCGAAGACGCCGCGACCCGTTTGAAAGACGGTTTGGCCACCTGGGAAGACAGGCTCGCGGATGCGTTTCCGGTCATTGCCAACCTTCTGGGGATTCGGGCACCTGAAACCTCGGTTCTGGGGAGCGAAAGCCCCGAAAGCCTGCGTAAGAAGACATTGGAAACTCTGGTACATTGGATCGAGTTTCTGTCCACTCAACGTCCCGTTGTGCTGGTGTGTGAAGACCTGCATTGGAGCGATGCGACGACGATTGACTTGCTGAACCTGATGTTGGAACGGGACACTCCCGCAAGGTTCCTGTGTCTTGTTACCTCGCGAAACGCCAATGACGGTATCGCAAAGAAGCTTATTGGCCACACGATTGAACTGCCGTCCCTGGCCGAAACGGATGCGCAACAGCTCATTCGGACGATCGATGACACGCAGCGCCTCAGCACTGGGGATGTGGAGCAATTGATCGACCGTGCGCAGGGTGTGCCGCTGTTTCTGGAGGAGCTGACGCGCCAGGCGCTGCGCGATGAGGCCGGGCATCATTCCCTGATTCCGACGTCGCTTGACGGCCTGGTCATGCAACAGCTTGACGGCCTGCCGGGAAATGCCAAAGGCACCGCTCAGGTGGCTTCCGTTTTGGGGCAGGCGTTTGACCAGGCGCTTCTTGCAGCAGTCTCGGAACTGGACGCCGACGGATTGGAGGCGGCGCTTGATCAGTTGTTGGGTGCCGATCTGATCCGGCAGCATGAGAGGCAACCAAGCAATTATTTCTTTCGCCACGCCCTGACCCGAGATGGAGCTTATGGCACGTTGCTACGTCAAAGACGAAAGACCCTTCACGCAGCGACAGCGGATCAATTAATGACCCAGTTCAGCCGACAGGGGGCCATGAACCCGTCTGTGGTGGCCCACCACCTGCTTGAGTCCGAGCAATTCAGCCCAGCTGCGGAATGGTTCAAAAAAGCGGGTCGGAGTGCCGCGAAACAGGCTGCGGTCGAGGATGCCACGACACTCTACAGACGCGCGCTTGAGGCATTGGAAGGCGCGCCGGAAACGCCCGAACGGAACATCTCTGAGCTGTCACTGCAGATATTGCTGGGTAACGCGTTGATGGGAGTGCGCGGGTTTGGGTCAGATGAAATCGTTCCGGTGTGGGAGCGCGCCCTGAGCATTGCGGAAACGCTGAACGATTATGACGAGCGGTCCTCGGCGCTTAATGGATTGGCTGCATATTGGATTGGGAAGGGCGATTGCGGCAAAGCCTGTGAGTTTGCGCTTCAGATTTTGTCGTGGTCAGAACCCGCCAATCACCGCATTGGGCTGCTTCGGGCTCATTCGTCGCTTGCGAATGCGAAGTTTCAGATCGGCGATGTGCAAGATGCGCTCGACCACGCAGAAACGGCGGTGTCGCTGTATCAACCCGATGATTTTGCAAATGTGACTTATGGTGTCGGAACCGATCAGGGGGTCGTGGCCTATGGGGCTGCTGCGGCGTCGCATTGGTGGTTGGGGGCCGCGCAGACCGGTCTCAGACGCGCGTGCCAGGGAGTTGCCCTTGCCGAGGGGCTCGAATCCGCCCTCAGCCTGGCCGCCGCTCGGTCTTATCTGGCGCTCATCCATCATTACCGTGGGGATGAGGAACTTGCTTACGAGGTCGCAGATGAAACCGTGATGTTCTGCGCCAACCTCGGGATACCTTTCTGGCAAGGGTTGTGCCTGCTGCTGCGCGCCGGTCAGAAGGTCGATCCGCCCGCAAAACGCCTGCAAGACATCGAAGCAGGGCTTGGTATCCTGTCAGGCAGTGGCAGCCAATCTGCCGTTGGGCTGGGCTTTTCCATTATGGCCAGCGCGCAGGCGGATCAGGGCAACCCCGAAATTGCGTTGGGGGTACTGAAAACGGGCGGTCAGATGTCGGCGATGTTGGGTCAGCATTTCTGGGATGCGGAACTGAAACGCCTTTTAGGAGTGGTTCAGGCGACGATGGGCGACCGCACAGCAGCAGTCGAAAGCGTTTCCGAAGCCGTGGACCTGGCGCGCGACAATCATGCCAGCTCGTTAGAGCTTCGCGCGTTGTTGACACTGGACGACGTGCTTGGGTCCGAAGATCGGACCACGAGAAATCGGTTGGCGACCGTTCTTAAGACGCTGGAACCAGGGACGGATACTCCGGATGCGCAAAAGGCATCCCGCGTCCTCACTTCTGTTAATTCATAAACTCAATTTGTGGAGCTTTTTCAAATGTCAGAACAGATCGTTTATTGCTCGGGGCCGATGTTCAGCGTCGGGGATCTTTGGGAGCAGCAGAACATTGCCGCTGTGCTTGAGGCCGGGGGGTTCACAACTTATCTGCCGCAGCGAGACGGGCTTGAAGTGGGCAAGTTGATGGCGTTGCTTCTTGATCCCCAGATTTCATCGCAGGAAGGGCAAATCGCGCTCTCGATTGTGCGCAAAGTCACTTATTCGCTGGATATCTATCAGTTGATCGGTCGGTGTACATGTCTGGTTTTCAACATGGATGGGCGCGTGCCTGACGGGGGCAGTCTTGTTGAATCCTCTATCGCTTATGCGGCTGGCAAACCGATCGTGATCTACAAAACCACGCCGATCACGATGCTGGCCGGGACTGACAATCCCATGATCGAGGGGCTGTCTACCAGTTGGACTTATGTCCATGACACGGTCGACATCGTTCCGGCCTTACAAGCCCGTATAGCGGCGCAATCCGATGCAGATTATGTGTATACCCCGCCTCCGGTTGTGGGTCTTGTGCTTGAGGTCGGGGCGAGCGTGGCAGACAAAAGCTCAAAATTGCGGCAGATACTTGCGGCCATCGCTGCTGCCCCGACAGGACCGGACGCACTGAAAGAGGCCAAAGCGTTGCTGGAATGGGCCAAGACGGACAAAGCCTTTCAGGCGGCGTTTGGGTCTGGTCAAACGAGTTTCCTAGGCTCTGACGGTCAGCACAAACTTGTCAGCCTCTAACCAGCGCAACCTCTCAGCCATTGACGCCTTCAAGGTGAGGCGTCAGGCTAGGTGACCAGTGTCCTTTGATCGTCCATCCCCATTGAAACCAGAAAAGGTGCTTCGCGCTGATTGTTCTGGAAGGCAGTCTTGTCGCACAGCCCATCCCAGTTGCTGAGGATCAGGGATTGTGCCACAGCCCCGCCCAGCGTGGTGCCCGGGCCGGTGACGATGAACAGGTCTGGCGCGAACTCTCGTGCGGCCTGCGCAACCGCCTGGGTGAAGTCGTAGGTTTCTGTGACCTGATGACCCAGCGTATAATCCCACAACGCGTGCGTGTCGCAAGCTCCGGGCCACCAGATCTGACCGCGGCCGTCGATCATCAGAAGATCGGGCTGTTGGAAAAGGTCAACGCCCAGTCGCGCGCGGCCCTGCGCGGCCACGGGGGCTTGAAGGTTTGAATGAAAGCCCGCGTGATTGGCCAGGCGCAGGGGAAATCGATCCTGCACAACTGGCACGGCTTTTTCGAACGCAGCCAGCCCGGATTCATCCCCTGCCAACACCAGCATTCCACCCAGATCAATCGACAGGGTCAGCGTTGCATCCGTTCCGCTGATCTGATCGACCAGAGCCAAAAGCTCGGCCTTGCGGACTGGATCCGGATGCCAATCCGCGTTCAGGAATGGATAAACAAGTTGCCCACCGATCATGTTGTCCTGCATCAGCGTGCCCATGGTGTTGACCACCTCGAACCCACTTTCGGCGGTCAACGCGCCAGCGCAGGCCAGGGCCGAATACCAGCCCATCGAGTTGCCTGTCACCGCCACCACGTCGATCTTGTCAGGGTCGATGGCGCGGAAATCGCCTAGCGTAGCAGCATAGATCAGGGACGAGGCATTATCGCCGCGCGTATGTTTTGCAATCGAATACCGTGTCGCGCCGTCCAGCGCAGTCAGAGTTTCCTGGCCCTGTGCGCTGCGCATCTGGTCGAAGTGTGCCAGCAGCGCCTTGTCCGAGAAGTGACGCCCCAGTACACCAAGTTCGGGTTTGTTATACGTGCCGCGACCGGGGCAGATAACAACGGCGGTCTGTTTTTCTTGGCTCATACCTCGGTCTCCATCAGGTGGCGCGCCGCGGCCTCGATGCTGTCCTTTGACGGCATTGTGGCGGCATAGGCCGGGCCGGTTGCGATGAAGCTGTCTTCGGCGGTGATACGGGCCAGTGGTACATTTGCGGATTCATGGAAATGCGCCATCAGCGCCTCGGCCACACCGCCATGGTGGCGCGTTTCGTCAACGATCAGGATACGTTTGGCCCCGGCTATCGCATGGGTCAAGGCATCCTTCGGCAGGGGTGACAGCCACCGCAGATCGACGATCCGGGATTTGATACCATCCGCCTGCAACGCCTTTTGTGCCTGGTGGCTGAGATAGACACCATTGCCGAAGGTTACGATGGCCAGATCATCTCCGTCGCCCTCCACGCCGACCTCTCCGAACCCGATGCGTTCGGACGGGTCGGGGTAGGTCTGCATCCAGCCGCCATCGCCCCCCTCGTGTAAATCGCGCATTGGGTAGAGCGCGATAGGTTCCAGGAACACGACAAGCCGTTGCTCCTCGCGCGCAAGCCGCACGCATTCACGCAGCATCCGCGCGGCATCCGCGCCGTTCGACGGGCAAGCCAAGATCAGGCCCGGAATGTCGCGAAGAACTGCGACCGAATTATCGTTATGGAAATGCCCGCCAAACCCTTTCTGATACCCCAACCCGGCAATGCGTAAGACCATCGGGTTTGTGTACTGACCGTTTGAGAAGAAGGGCAGGGTGGCCGCCTCGCCGCGCAACTGATCTTCGGCGTTGTGCAGATAGGCCAGAAACTGGATTTCTGGCATGGGAATGAACCCGTTTTGTGCCATGCCGATTGCCAGGCCAAGGATCGACTGTTCATCCAGAAGCGTGTCGATCATCCGGTCGGGGCCAAAGCGGGTCTGCAATTTTTGCGTCACACCATAGACACCGCCTTTGCGTCCAACATCTTCGCCCATCATCACGATCTCATCGTGTTCCAGCATAAGGTCGGTCAGGGTCCAGTTGATCAGGCGGGACATGATCTGAGGCTCGGACTGCGCCTTGAGATCGCCGCCGAAGACCTCGGCCCTTTTCTCGGGGGCAGGACCGTTGGAGGGCGCACAGTGGCGCGTGGGTGGGACTAGACTTGCCATCACGTCGCTTGCCGTTTTCAGGCGTGGGCGGGTTACGGCTTTGTCAGCCACGCGGGCGACGCGGGCACAGGTGTCGGAATAGACACGCAGGGCGTCTTCGGGTTGCATCGCGCCAGATTGCTCCAACAGGCGGACCGAATGCAGCAAAGGATCGTTGGCCTCTTCTGCCTCAACCTCGGATTTTGGCAGATACGTTGTTGGCATGTCGGCCCCGGCATGACCGTACAGACGCACGGTGCGCACATGCAGGAAGGCGGGTTTGCGGCGGCGGCGCACATAGTCTACGGCCTCTTGCGTCACACGGAACGTGTCGAACAGATCAAGCCCGTTGCAGCTGAAGTATTTCAGCCCCGGCCGGTTCTCGAAGGTCGCTGCGATCCAGCCTTGCGGAGTTTTGGTCGAGATGCCGATGCCGTTGTCTTCACAACAGAACAAAAGTGGCAGAGGCACTGATTGGTAAGACGTCCATTGCGCTGTGTTGAACGCCCCTTGCGCGGTAGAGTGGTTGGCCGAGGCATCGCCGAAGGAACAATAGACAATCGCGTCGTCCGGCATATCAGCATGTTCAGGCCGGCGGCGGCGGGCCGCACCAATGGCATAGGCCGCGCCCACTGCCTTGGGCAGGTGACTTGCAATGGTCGAAGTTTGCGGCGGAATGCACAGCGTTTTGGACCCCAGAACCTTGTGCCGTCCGCCACTGATCGGGTCTTCTGAGGATGAGGCGAAGGACAACAGAATGTCCCAGGTCGGGCTCTGTCCCGGCACCTGATTGGAGCGGGCGATCTGAAAGGCAGCATCGCGATAGTGCAGAAAGGCCGGATCGGTCGGACGCAGAGCGGCTGCAACAGCCGCCATGCCTTCGTGCCCGGAAGATCCGATGGTGTAAAACCCCTGACCGGCTTTCTGCATCGCGCGGCTTTGCCGATCCAACGCGCGGCTAAGGCATTGTGCGCGATACAGTCCTACGGCTTCGGTCTGGGTCAGAGGACCAGCTGGGGCCTGACCCGCTGGGAAATCCCGCGCCGCCACGCGACGCAGGAAGTTTTCGTGCACAATGGCTGCGCGATCCATGTTGATTGTCCTTAGGCGAAGGCTTGCAGGCCCGTTTGCGCGCGCCCCAAAATCAGCGCGTGCACGTCGTGGGTGCCTTCATAGGTGTTCACCGTTTCCAGATTCACCATGTGCCGGATGACGTGGAAGTCCTGACTGATGCCGTTGCCGCCATGCATGTCACGGGCGTGGCGCGCGATCTCAAGTGCCTTGCCGCAATTGTTGCGTTTGATCAGGCTGATCATCTCGGGGGCGGCGCGGGCTTCGTCCATCAGGCGACCCACACGCAGGGCAGCCTGCAGGCCAAGGGCGATCTCGGTCTGCATATTGGCAAGTTTCAACTGGAACAGCTGGGTCTGCGCCAGAGGCCGCCCAAATTGCTTGCGATCCATCCCGTATTGATGGGCCGCGTGCCAGCAGGCTTCGGCCGCGCCCATGGTGCCCCAGGCAATACCGTAACGTGCGCGGTTCAGGCAGCCGAACGGGCCTTTGAGACCCTCGACATTGGGCAACAGCGCGTCTTCCGAGACCTCGACATTGTTCATCACGATCTCACCGGTGATCGAGGCGCGCAGGGACAGTTTGCCTTCGATCTTGGGCGCAGACAGTCCCGCCATGCCCTTGTCCAGAACAAAGCCTTTGATCTTGCCGTCATGCGCTTCGGATTTTGCCCAAACCACAAACACATCCGCGATCGGCGCGTTCGAGATCCACATTTTCGAGCCGTTCAGCACATACCCGCCTTCGGTCTTTTTGGCGACGGTCTTCATCCCGCCGGGGTCCGAGCCCGCGTCGGGTTCGGTCAGGCCAAAACAACCGATAAACTCGCCACTGGCCAGTTTCGGCAGGTATTTCTGGCGCTGTTCGTCGGTGCCGTAGGCATAGATCGGATACATCACAAGGCTGGACTGCACGGACATCATCGAGCGGTAGCCGCTGTCGACACGCTCAACTTCACGCGCCACAAGGCCATAAGTCACATAGCTGGATCCTATGCCGCCGAACTCTTCGGGGATAGTGGTGCCCAGCAGGCCCATCTCACCCATTTCGCGGAAGATATTGGGATCGGTTTCTTCCTTGGCAAAGGCTTCGGTCACGCGGGGCAGCAGTTTGTCCTGCGCATAAGCACGCGCAGAATCGCGCACCATGCGCTCGTCTTCGGCCAGTTGATCTTCCAGCAGGAACGGGTCTTCCCAGGTGAAAGGGCCAAGCTGCGGACGGGATTGTGGTTTCATGAGAGTTTCCTTTCTACAGCCGATTTAAGGCGTTCAAGACCAGCTACAATTGTATCTTGTGCGTAGGCAAAGCTTAGGCGGAAATGTCCGGGCAAACCAAAGGCGCGACCGGGTACAACAGCGACACCGGCATCTTCCAGCACCCAGGCGCAGAAGTCAGCGTCATTTTTGAAGGGTCCGCCGTTATCTGCAAGCAATTCGGCGCAAGAGGGGAAAGCATAGAAGGCCCCGTCAGGTGCGTCACATCGCAGGCCGGGAACCGCGTTCAGTCCAGCAACCACCAGATCACGGCGTTGGGCGAAAAGGTCGCAGCGTTCTGCCAGCAGGGTTGGGTCGCATGTAATGGCGGCCAGTGACGCCCATTGCGAAATCGAACACGCACCCGAAGTCATCTGACCTTGCACGGCAACCATTGCCTTGATCAGTTCAGCAGGCCCGATCCCCCAACCGATGCGCCAGCCGGTCATGGACCAGGCTTTTGCCACGCCATTGACGATCAACATACGCTCGGCAAGCCCTGGTGCGGCATCGGCTACGGAAACGAAGGGGACGAAGCTGAGGTGCTGGTAGATTTCATCTGCCAGAACCCAGACATGCGGATGCTGTGCCAATACGGCGTTCAGGGCGGTGATCTCATCGTGCGTGTAGATTGCCCCGGACGGGTTCGACGGCGTGTTGAGCATCAGCCAGCGGGTGCGGGGTGTTATTGCGGCCTCAAGCTGATCGGGCTGCAGCTTGAAACCTTGCTCCATCGGGCAGGGCAAAACTACCGGTATACCGCCTGCCATGCGGACAATATCGGAATAGCTGGTCCAATAGGGCGCAGGCATGATGACTTCGTCACCTGGGTTCAGGCTGGCCAACATTGCGTTTGCGATTACCTGTTTTGCGCCGGTCGACACGATGACTTGCGCCATCTCGACCCCTGCCTGACGAGCGATCTCGGTGCGCAGGTCAGGCACACCTGCGGTTGGTGGGTATTTTGTCTTGCCTTCCTGCGCCGCTGCATGCGCCGCCTCGACCACGTGGGGCGGCGTGGGCAGATCCGGCTCGCCCGTTGACAGCGCCACAATATCGCGACCTTCAGTGCGCAGGCGGGCAGCAGCCTCGGAAATCTGCACAATTTCGGAGAGTTCGATACCGTTTAACCGGTCAGCGCGTTGGAACAGCATGGCACTTCCTTTGAAGTTCAGCTTGAAACTAGTGTGAATTTCACTTGAGAAAAACACCTTAATAGGTATCTTTTCTGTGACTAAAGCTCATGGATTTTATGCCCCGGATCAACGCTCTTCCGTCTCTTGCCCTGATGCGCAGTTTTGAAGCCGCCGCACGTCACGAAAGCTATACTATGGCGGCGGAAGAACTGGGCGTCACGCAAGGCGCTGTCAGCCGTCAGGTGCGCGAGTTGGAGGCGGCGATTGGCGTCACGTTGTTTCGGCGGGTCGGGCGCGCGGTTCGGCTTTCCAAAGCAGGACGCGCGTTGCGCGTGGAACTGGCCGGCGATCTGGAACGACTTAGTGGCACGATCAACCGCGCCATTGCCGCCGGGGATGGTGCAACACTGCTGACGATGGCTGTGCTACCTACCTTTGCGACGCGGTGGCTGGTGCCACGCCTCGCCGATTTCAAAGCATTGCATCCGGGGATCGAACTGGATCTACATTCCTACACGACGCCGTTCAGCCTTGAAGAAAGACGCGTGGACGTTGCCATTCACTTCGGCCATGACGACTGGCCGGGTGCCCGGCTGCGCAAGCTGTTCCCGGAACATCTGGTGGTCACCGCTGCGCCTGCGCTGTTGGGCAGCGCGGGACTTGGTGAGAAACGAGATGTGTTCGATCTGCCGCTGTTGCATCTCACCTCTCGGTCCAAGCAGTGGTCGGACTATCATGCCAGTCTGGGGTTGGATGCGCGTGCTGTCTTTCCGGGTATGCGCTTTGATCAGTTTTCGATGCTGATTGAAGGGGCCGTGGCCGGGTTGGGGGCTGCAATCCTGCCGTCTTATCTGATCGAGGCCGAGTTGACTTCGGGCGCGCTTGTCGAAATTGGTCAGGTCGCGAACGTGTCGGGCAGCGCCTATTACGTCGCTTTTCCAACCGGGCAGAAAAATGAAGCGGTTCAGGTCTTTTCGGACTGGTTGATCAAACAGTCAAAGCAACGGCGATCGGTGGGTAGCTAAAAGGATCATAAAGACCGCACCAGGTTTGCCTTCCCGATGCGGCCACTTTGTGTTGATTTCAAAAGCCGTTCGTTCACGAACAGCGCGGGCCTCAGATGTCGAACTTCACACCCTGCGCCAGCGGCAATTCCGCTGAGTAGTTCACGGTGTTTGTCTGCCGGCGCATGTAGGCTTTCCAAGCGTCCGAGCCGCTTTCACGCCCGCCGCCGGTTTCCTTCTCACCGCCGAATGCCCCGCCAATCTCGGCCCCCGAAGGCCCGATATTGACGTTGGCGATGCCGCAATCGGACCCGGCCGCAGTCAGGAACTGCTCGGCCTCGCGCATGTTCAGGGTGAACACGCAAGAAGACAGCCCTTGCGGCACGTCGTTTTGCAGCGCGATGGCTTCGTTGAAATCTTCATAGCCCATGACATAGAGGATTGGCGCAAATGTCTCGGTCTTGACCGTATCGGATTGTCCGGGCATCTCGACAATGGCAGGTGCCATATAGACGCCGCCGGGGACACCTTCGGTCACACGGTTGCCACCGAACACCTTGCCTCCTTCGGCCTCTGCCGCCTTCAGCGCCGCTGTCATGGCTGCGCCCGAGGCTTCATCCACCAAAGGTCCGACCAGCGTGCCTTCGGCAATCGGATCACCGATGGGCAAACCGGAATAGGCTTTCTTGAGGCGGGCCACCAGTTCGTCCTTGATGGAGTTGTGAACGATCAGGCGACGCAAGGATGTACAACGCTGGCCTGCGGTGCCAACGGCCGAGAACACAATGGCGCGCACAGCCATTTCCAGATCTGCCGAGGGGCCAACGATCATTGCGTTATTGCCGCCCAGTTCCAGAATGCACTTGCCAAAGCGGGCCGCCACGATGGGCGCCACCGCACGCCCCATGCGCGTCGAACCGGTAGCCGAGATCACGGGTACATCTTCGCTTGAGACCAGAGCCTCGCCCAAAGCCGCATCACCGATCACGGTCTGCAACAGACCGTCAGGTGCGTCGCCGAAGCGGGCCAGAGCGCGTTCAAAGATCTTCTGACACGCCATCGCGGTCAGCGGTGTCTTTTCGGATGGTTTCCAGATCACCGGATCGCCGCAGACAATCGCCAGCGCCGCATTCCATGACCAGACTGCGACCGGGAAGTTGAAGGCCGAGATTACACCAACCGGCCCGGCCGGGTGCCAGGTTTCCATCATCCGGTGGCCCGGACGCTCAGACGCGATGGTCAGGCCGTAAAGCTGCCGTGACAGGCCAACGGCAAAGTCGCAGATATCGATCATCTCCTGTACTTCACCCAAACCCTCGGACGTGATCTTGCCAGCCTCCCAGCTGACAAGCGCGCCTAGATCGTCTTTGGCTGCGCGCAGTTCCTCTCCCAACAGACGGATCAACTCACCCCGCTGTGGTGCAGGCACCACGCGCCAGGCTTTAAACGCCGCTTGCGACCAGGCGATGATGGCGTCCATCTCAGAGGCAGGTGTCTCGTGCACACTGGCCAAAACGCGGCCATCGATCGGAGACGTCACCTGCAAGGTGCCGCCGGTCAATTCGGCCGCAGTCAGGTCCAGTTTCGAAAGTGTGGTTTCTGCATTCATTGCAACATCTTTCATGTCTCAGGCTGCCTTGTTTTGAAGTGTAACGTCACCGGAGCGATAGAGCGCGCCAAATTCGGTGTTCAGGAAATCAACAAGCTTCACCTGCTCCTGCCGGACAAAGCCTTTCGAGGGCAGTGTACCAGTGCGCATCAGGTCAACGACACCCAGAACCCCCGCCGCTGTTGTGACCTGGATCGCACTCCAGGTCTGTCCATTGATGTCACGGGCAAAGCTCTTGTTGATCAGCGATTTTTCACGCAGCGCGCCGTCGATCATGCCCTTGGCGGTGCAGTAGACCAGAACCACATCCTGATCGGTACGGGGCAGGGCGGATTCGAAAATCTCTTTCAGCAGATCACGGCGACGTTCCAGGCCCAGATCGTGCAGCAGCAGTTTCAGAATTTCACAATGACCCGGATAACGGATCGAGCGATAAGAGACCGACCGCGCCTTACCTTCCAGCGTTTCGGGCAATGTGCCCAGCCCGCCCGAGGTGTTGAAGCATTCGTATTCCACGCCGTCATGCCCAAGGACCTCGTAATCCTCTAGCGGCACGGTCTTGACCAATTGGCCGTTCACGATGGCATCGCAGGGGTTGCAATACTCGTTGATCAGCCCGTCGGTTGACCAGGTCAGGTTGTATTTCAACGCGTTGGTCGGATAGAGCGGTAGCGCGCCCACCCGCATATGAAGGCTGTCGATCTCATCAAACTCGGCGGCCAGTGATGCGCCCGCGATACCCACAAAGCCCGGCGCCAGCCCGCATTGCGGCATAAAGGCTGTCTGACTGTCTTCAGCCAAGTCACGCACGGCGTTGGTGGCGACCACATCCTCGGTCAGGTCAAAGTAATGTGCGCCTGCTGTCATGGCAGCTTCGGCAATTTTTGGTGTGAGAAAGAACGGTGCCGCCGAAATGACCGCGTCGAACCCGTTCAGGTTTTCTGCCAGTTTTCGCGCGTCACTGGCATCGATCTGTTTTGTGGAAATGCCCATTTTTGCAATTTCTGACAGTGATTTCAGATCGTGATCCGCAACCGACACGGTGTAATTTGGCGATGCTTTCAGCAAGGTCGCGATCATCTGGCCGATCTTGCCTGCGCCTACGATACACACATTCCAGGACATACCTGTATTTGCCTCCCAATTTTTGCCTCGCCCAACGATGGGCCGAGAGCTGTTCGAGTGGCAGGGTGAAATTTGACGAAATGAACGAAAAGTCTGACGTTATGACGAGAGAGGTGGCGATTTGACGGATATGTAGCGGGGCTCTCATTTTGAGGCGCAAAGACACAACCGAAGCTTAAAGTACGCGAACGTCCGACATTGCTCGAATTGCGGCCATGTCCTGTGCGTAAAGCTCTGAAAACGCTTCGAATATTTCAGCGCTCCAACCCGGCAAACCCAACTCTTCTTCAACCTGATCCGGCTGCGCGTGCTGATCCAGGACCTGTGCCAGTTCTTCGCGTTGGCTTTGGATATCCGCAGGTTTGCCGCGCTGTACGATTTCCAGCACGCGCCTTTGTCCGGCATCGGTCAAAAGCGAGGACAAAAAGGAAAACTCATCGGGCAGAGGGGTCTCCTCGGGTAGCCCGGTCATGGCTCGAATGATGTCACCCCAGATCAGCGGCAGGTTTTCGTTTTCCCACACGGTCAACTGGATCTGGGGTGCAAGCTCACGCAGGTCTTCGATCATGCTGAGCCAACTTAGACAACTGAGATCGGTGCTGGCCAGAATATCCCTGCGATGGTCTTCATGAATGGACATCAGAACATTGGGAATAAAAATGCCCGGATTTACCAACCCAACAAACAACTCAAGATGTGCCCCTTCCAGAAGAGTCCCGGTGAAAGCTGCCCGTTTTCCGGCAAAGGGATAGATCTGACCATGTTGCAGCGTGGTCCGTCGGGGGCCAAAGAACTTGTCGCTCGACAGAATCACACGCTCCAGGTTTGTGTCATCGGGAAAAAGGGGGGCCAAACTGTTTCGGGTTTCATCAACAGTGGTGCCCTGGCTCAGCGCATCTGACATGATATTGACGAATTGCCGGGATAGCCGCGGCCCCATTGATGCAGTGTTCATCCCGTCCAGCAGCCGTCTGTTTGCCGCAAGTGAGGACAATATGCGCCCTTCATCAGTAAAGGCAGCGCCAGCATGAATGATCACCTGCATGTCGTCTCCCTTACCCCCGCTGTTGTGTCCAGCTTCGCATGTACCATTCGGTTTGCCAGACGTATGCGGTGTTTTTTTCCTGTGTGGTTTTTGCACGTTCTCGGGAAAACGGACAATACCCTAGTTCGAGCCAAAAATGAGGCTTGCAGTCCCCCGCCAGAGGAAGTAATCGACTGCTTGTGCCCCTATAGCTCAGCTGGTAGAGCAACTGATTTGTAATCAGTAGGTCCGCGGTTCGAGTCCGTGTGGGGGCACCACCAAAATCATTTTATTTCAGTATCTTGCGGTTACTTCTCCCGCATTCTAGATGTTTAGTGCTCACGCTATGTATCCAGATTTGTGTCCATTTGTTCCTGTTTTTTTTATCATTTTCTAGCCGATTCCTGCGGTTTAAGTGTGAAGGCCCACTAAGTTCCAATTAGTTGACCTTGTTTGAACGCAGCCCTTTCGGATGCTGCTTCGGTAAAGCGCGATTTCTTTTGTTTCGCATGTTTACAACAGGCTCCAGAAGGGCAAAATTGGAACCGTTCATTATGCTTATTCCTATTGTTCCAAGGGCTTACAATGACAGATAGTGTCGAAGTCAAAATTGCGCAACTCGAGCACAAAGCGGCTCGCTTTAATACCCTCGTTAGTGGTTTGGTTGGAGCAGTTATTGGCGTCCTTGGGACACTGGGTGCGAGCTATTTTGGTTATCTAAACAAAGATCGGGAACTCGATTTGGAGTTGGCCAAGCTGAGCCTGACTATTCTTTCTGGTGATTATGAAGAAGACGTAAAAAACACGTTACCAGCTAGGATGTTTGCATTAATCAAGCTGCAAAACGAAAATCAATGGGTCCTGACCCTAGGTTTGGATCATTGATATCGGGCGGCGCATCCAGATCGGCGGCAGTTGGATTGCTGCCCCTGTTGCCTCCAAACCGCTTGGCTTCTGATTTCAGATCGTCAGCGGCGGCCTCCAGCTCGGCCGCTTCTCCAGTCAGCTCTTGGCTATCGCCGCCAAGACTTTCAGGAGCGCGTTCTGGCGTTGGATTATGGCTTGGTTGCTCTCTTGAATACGTTCCTGTCCTTGGATGATCTGCAATAGTAGGTCCCGAATGGCAGGACCTGGATTCTGCGGTGTTGTCGGAGACGGTCGCGGCAAGCTCGTCGGGTGTCAGTTCTTCATCAGGGCTGATGATGATGTGTAAAAGACCGTTTTTTCGGCCTTTGACTTCTGCAAATTCATCAGCAACCAGAAGTTCAGCGGACGAGTCTTGCAATGACTGGACTCGCTCGTTGTCACCTTGCCGGGTGGCATAGGCGCATACTCGCACCAGAAACTTGGGTACTTTTAGCTTGATAGGACAACGCAAATTTTTTGCTTGGGGGCCATTTTCTTTATCCTCCCTGTGGACTGGGCGCTCGTGTTGAGTATGTCTTTGACTCCTGCCCACTAAACTTTTCGCCACCTTTCCTGCAATTGCAGGGCATCCTACGCAGGACTTCTTTGTTGGGTGCATCGTATCATCGCGCAGAAATCAATCTTCCGGAACGAAACGGATGAACGTCTTGGATGCGCCATCTGGAAACTGGCATTTCCCAATTATGCTCTCAATCCGATGAAAATCGGCTATGGTTCCAAACATCTTGAGACAGGAGATTGCTATGCTTTATCCACTTGCAACGCTTGAGGCCGATAAACTCAGCTTGGTTAAGGAACTTGAAAAGGAAATCGGAAGCCCGCTTGTGGCGTTTGCCGCAGTTGACGCCGATACTGCCAATCTGCCGAAGGACCAGCTTCGGAAGTTACAGGCCCTTGAGGGTGAACTTGATGTCGTTCTTGTCGCTGTAAGACCAAACTAGGCTTTGTTCACAAAGCCCGCGTAATCACTCTCAGGAGTGTTGAGTTTCCAGCATCCATAGGAGGTTTTGTTGCCACTGTACAATGACATGTTCGAACTGTCTGTCGATGATATCGACTTAATTGAAAACTCGCTCCGTCGCGCTCAGACCGCTCTGTCACATGCCGATCGGGATGAGAGCGAACAGGAAAGGAGGGAACGGGAAGAAGCTCTTACCAGGATTCATGACTTATTGGGGCGGCTTCACGACCAGAAGATTTTCTATCGGCCGAAAAGCGGAGTGTACGTAGGCGGATAGAAGCCGGACTGTTGGAAAATTGGCCGCAGATCTGCAGCCAACACCGGTACTTTGCCATGCCGCTCTCAAAGCTCTCGAAACATCCGATCTCGTCGAACAGTTAGAGGTCCTGCCTTATCCGGCAACGACATTTTGCCGCTGAACACCTAACCCCTCAATCCCCAACTCCATCCGGTCGCCGGGTTTCAAATAGGTTGGTGGATTTTGCCCCATGCCCACGCCCGGAGGGGTTCCGGTTGAGATCACATCGCCGGGCTGCAAGGACATGAACTGAGACAGGTGCGAGACAACTGTCGCCACGCCAAAATGCATCGTTTTGGTCGAACCGTCCTGATATCGATGGCCGTTCACCTCAAGATACATCGGCAAATTCTGCGGGTTGGTAACCTGATCGCGCGTCACCAGCCAAGGGCCGATCGGGCCAAATGTGTCTGCCGACTTACCTTTGACCCACTGACCCGAGCGATGCAGTTGAAAATCGCGTTCTGACAGATCGTTGACCACGCAATAGCCCGCAACGTGGTCCATGGCGTCTGCTTCGGAAACGTATTTGGCCTCTTTTCCGATGACCACGCCCAGTTCGACTTCCCAATCGGTTTTGACAGAGCCTCGCGGGATTTCCACCGGGTCATCAGGGCCGATAATGGCAGAGGTCGCTTTGAAAAAAATGACGGGCTCTTGCGGCAGTTCCATTCCGCTTTCCGCCGCGTGGTCGGCATAGTTCAGGCCGATGCAGATGAATTTGCCGACCCGGGCGACACAGGCACCGATGCGCGGATCGCCCTCTACTTTGGGCAGGCTGGTGGGGTCAATCTTGCGCAGTCGGGCCAGTGTGGCGTCGTCCAGCGCATCCCCTGCAATATCATCGACCACGTCCGAGAGGTCGCGGATCGCGCCTTCAGCATCCAGCAGCCCGGGTTTTTCTGCGCCCATCGGGCCAAAGCGTAGCAGTTTCATATATGATTTCCCTTGTCGCTCAGATCGTCCAGCCGCCATCAATGGCAAATGGCTGGCCAGTAGTGTATTTGCTGGCGTCGCTGGCCAGGTACAGGGCCAACTCAGCGATTTCCTCGGCGCTGCCAATCCGCCCCATCGGTTGCCGCGCGATGAAATCGGTCATCGCCTGATCATAGTCGCCTGTGGCGCGCAATCTGTCATGCAGGCTGGGGCTGTCGACAGTGCCCGGACAAATGGCGTTGCACCTTATGCCCCGGGCCACAAAATCAGCCGCCACGGACTTGGTCAAACCAATGACAGCCGCCTTTGACGCGCAATAGGCAAACCGGTTCGGCACACCTTTCAACGAAGAGGCCACAGATGACATGTTGATGATCGACCCGCCGCCGTTCTCCAACATGCCGGGCAGGGTCAGTTGGATCAGTCTGAACATGGATTTGACGTTGAGATCAAAACTGAATTCCCAGTCTTGTTCCGGGCATTCAAGGATCGAGCCTGCCGCAACATAGCCCGCGCAGTTAAACAGGACGTCCAGATGGGGCAGGTCAGACGCTGCCGTCCGTACCGCTTCGGCATCCAAAACATCCAGTTTGAGTGGAGTGATCCTGTCAATTTCGCTCAACTCGGCAAGAGTGGCGTCATTTATGTCGCTGGCAAAGACATGCGCACCTTCTGAGGCGAAAAGGTCAGCAGTCGCGCGGCCAATACCCTGACCGGCAGCCGTGATCAGAACCGTTTTCCCGGCAAGCCGGTTGGATGATGTCGTGGTCATGGGGCCTCACAGTTTTTCGGTCAGAAGGTCGGTTAGAATGTCCTGCAAACAAACAGGTCGTCGAATGCGTTTGATCGCATGGGTGCCAACGGATGTTGCATCGAATTCGCGTACCAGCGTGGCGCGGGTCGACCACCCGAAGGTGGTATAGGCTTTCTCTCTGGCCGGAATGGCGGCACCGACAACCGCGGGTAAGCCTGCGGCAAAGCCGCGGCTGAATCCGGGCGCAAGCTCTGACGCAAAAGTCTGGCCCAAACCTACCCATTCACCAGCCATCAGGCGTTTTCCGGTTAACATGCTATTTCTCTCAAAGAAGCCCACGTTGGGCCAGGTTTCGCATCAGATGGGACGCGCCAAATGTCCATTCGGGGCATTCCGTTGACAGTCGCACCGCGTTGGTCAGTGCTCCCAGTTGGTCATTTGCAATTGTGACGACATCGCCCAGTTTATGGGTAAAGCCACCGCCGGGCGTGTCCCGGTCCTGGGTCGGTGCAAACAACGTGCCCAGAAACAGCATGATCCCGTCGGGGTATTGGTGATGCCGTCCGATCGTTTGCAGTACAAGGTCAGTGGGATCGCGGCTGATCTGAGACATGGACGAGCGGCCGTTCAGGACAAACCCGTCCGGCCCGTTGACGGTCAATTTCAGTTCGGCCTGACGCACGTCGTCCAGTGAATAGGTTTCGTCAAACAGCCGGATCATCGGGCCGATCGCGCAAGAGGCGTTGTTGTCCTTGGCCTTGCTCAGCAGCAGTGCTGAACGCCCTTCGACATCACGCAGGTTGACGTCATTGCCCAGTGTAGCGCCCTTGATTTCACCTTGTGATGTGATGGCCAATACGATTTCGGGTTCTGGATTGTTCCAGGTCGAGATCGGGTGAAGCCCGATCTCCGCGCCGTATCCAACCGATGACAGAACCTGCGCCTTTGAAAACACCTCGGCGTCAGGGCCTATCCCAACCTCGAGATACGGACTCCAAAGCCCCTCAGAGATCAGCGCGTCCTTGACCTGCGCGGCGGCGTCTGATCCGGGCACAATGTTTGACAGGCTCTCGCCGATTCTGTCGCCAATGCGTGTGCGGATTGCCTCGGCCTTGGCTGGATCACCCGCTGCCTGTTCCTCAATCACGCGTTCCACCATCGATCCAGCAAAGGTGACGCCGCAGGCTTTGACGGCCTGCAAGTCGCATGGGGCAAGCCATTGGTGGTCTGCATCCAACGGTCCGATATCAAGGCCCTTGGCTGAGCGCACGTAATCCACTGCGTCGTCGCGTTCCAGAATATCCCGCACAGTGGGCGCCGGTTTTGCAGTGATGTCGACAACACGCCCATCGCGTAAGGTGACAACGCAAGGGCCGATCCCGGCGCGCTCAACGCGGCCAAGCCACAACCCGTCTGAATCCATGGTGTCGAGTGTCATTTCAATCCCTGAGGTTATAGGCGCGCGCTGCGTTGCCGCCCAGAATAGCCTGGCGATCGGCACTGCTCATTGAGCCAAGCAGCACATCGGTGGTCTCAAACCAGCGTTCATAACTGCTGGCCAAAGTACAGACCGGCCAGTCACTGCCCCAGATCAGACGAGACGGGCCGAAGCAGTTCAATAGGTGATCCACATAGGGCCGCAGATCGTCAACGGTCCAATCCGGTTTTGCTTCGGTGACAAGTCCCGATAGCTTGCACCAGGCGTTTGTCTCTTGCGCCAGCGACGCCATGTCGTTGGCCCAATCTTCAATCATCACGTCCCGGATCAGAGGTTTCGAGGCGTGGTCTATGACCACCTTCATCTCGGGGTGCCGCGTCAAAAGAGTTCTAAGCGACCCAAGATGTTCGGGTAGGGTTAGGGTGTCAAACGTCAGGGCGTGGTGTTGCAGTGCTTCGAAGGCGGGCGTCAGGGTATCCTCAAGCATCCATAACGGATCAGAGATGTCCTGGATCATCGGGCGCAGGCCGACCAGAGCCGGATGGTCAGCCAGTGCCGCAATTTGTGCTGGCGCGTCAGTGGCCTCAAAATCGACCCAGCCGACAACACCTTTGATGAACGAAGTTTGATCGGCCAGTGACAGCATATATTCTGTCTCGGCCACAGTTGGTGCCGCTTGAACCAGAACCGTGCCGTCAATCCTTGCCGCTTCCAGCAAAGGGACCAGATCGGCTGGCGTGAAATCTCGATAAATAGCCTCCAGTTCAGGCGTCAACCAACCATAATCATCCCGCGCCAATGCCCAGAAATGCTGATGTGCGTCGATCCTCATCCGATCACGCCCTTTTTCAGCATGATATTGCCATAGAGCCTGCGTTCACCTGTCTGAACGACGGCAAAGGCGGTAGCGGCGCGCTCGTAGAAAGCGAACCTCTCCAGACATTGGATCTTGACCGGATTGTCGGCGGTTGAGTCTATGATACGTTGAAAATCCGCGACAGCATCGGGTACAGCCCGCGGGTCGTTGACCACCTGCATTGTCAGTGCCGGATCGGA
This sequence comes from Ruegeria sp. CDSA021, assembly GCF_059612325.1. NCBI lineage: Bacteria > Pseudomonadati > Pseudomonadota > Alphaproteobacteria > Rhodobacterales > Roseobacteraceae > Ruegeria > Ruegeria sp. CDSA021. The sequence continues at coordinate 52,811 of NZ_JBXWQJ010000016.1, read as the reverse complement.
AACGAATGTGTCCAGCGGCATCACTGAGAGAACGGCCCGTAAGATGTCACTGGCCGAAGAGCCATCGGCCCGGATGCAGTCAGTACCGATACTGGAGCCGGGGAAATTGGCATCGGTGATCACAATCTCATCCCCGTGGCCCATGGCCCGCAGCGCATAAAGCAGCTCGGGTGACAGGACCGGGTCGATATTACGCAGCATATGCGGCCTCATCAGGCAGCGGCGCGTCTGGGCGGATCAAGCCCTCGGCACGCAGGTCGGACCAAAGCGCCATCGGGATATCGCGGTCCAGCAAGGCAACATTCGCCTGCACTTCGGCTGCACTGACCGCACCGGGAACCACTGTCTTGACGCAGGGATGGCCCAAAACAAATTGCAGCGCTGCCGCGATCAGCGGCGTGTTATGTGCTGTACAGACATCCTCGATCTTTCGAACGCGATCCAGAATGTCCTCTGGAGCGTCAGCATAATTGTACTTGGCCCCGGGCACTGCACCGGTGGCCAGAATGCCCGAATTATAAGGACCGCCCAGAATGATCCCGACATCGCGCTTCTGACAAAGTGGCAAGAAGCTATCCAACGCTTCCTGTTCCAGCAGGGTATAGCGTCCAGCCAAAAGGAACCCGTCAAAATCTCCCAATCCCAGAAGCTTTTCACAAACCTGCCATTCATTCACGCCTGCGCCGATCGCCGCGATTTCACCGGCTTCGCGCAGTTCAACCAGAGCCCTGTAGCCACCGCCATCAAACAGTTCGCGCACCTTGGTGTCTGACATTTCCTGGCTGCCCTGACTGAAGACACAGACATCATGAACCAACAGAATGTCCACATTGGACACGCCGAGCCGCGCGCGACTGGCTTCATACGACCGCATTACCCCGTCATAGGTGTAATCAAACACGATACGTTTCTGCGGCACATCCACAAAAGCCTCTGGCGTGACCTCGTGCGGTTTGCAGTCCAGCAGCAGTCGTCCGATTTTAGTCGACAGTTGAATGTTCTCGCGACCAAAGCGGGTGATTGCTTCGCCAAACCGATGCTCGGACCGGCCGAGCCCGTATTGAGGGGCGGTGTCGAAAAACCGGATGCCTGCGTCATAGGCGGCTTGCAATGCAGCTTGCGCATCTTCGTCCGAGACCTTGCGATACAGATTTCCCAGCGGTGCGCCGCCGAACCCCATGCGGGTCAGGTGCACAGGTCGCGTGGTCCGTGAGTTGAGCAATTCTGCCTGGGAAACGGTCATACTTCCTCGCTGTGCGGCTGCGGGGTGAGGTTGAACAGATCTGGTTTTTGCTGCTCCAACTTTTCGATGCGGGGCATCAATTGGCGCAAATGTGTGCGCATGGCGTCCTTTGAACCCTGTTCGTCATGTTTGCTGATCGCTTCAAAGACTGCACGATGTTCGGCCAAAGTCTCGGCAATGCGGCCAGGTGTCGGCAGCAACAACATCCGTGCACGGCTGACCTGAAGGGAAACTGTTTGCGCCACGTCGTTGAGGCGACGGAAACCGGTAAATTCCATCAGCAGGCCGTGGAATTCTTCATCCGCCTGATAGAAACCGGGAATATCATCATCTTCGATCAGCAGTTCCTGTAGGCGCATATTGCGGCTGAGCCGCTTGCGTTGATCGTCGGTCAGATCCCGCGCGACCTTTGCAACCGTCGCAAGCTCCAGCGCCTCACGCAGGAAGACACCTTCGCGAATTTCTTCCATCGAAAAATAGGAAACGCGCGTGCCTGACTGAGGCACAACATCCACCAAGCCTTCAGAGGCAAGACGTGCAATCGCGTCGGCGACCGGTGCGCGCGATACGCCAAGTCGTTCGCATACCGGGGCTTTGCGCAGGGTCGCGCCGGGCGGGAAGTCGAGCGCCAGAATCGCCTGCTTCAAGGCGCTGTGGACTCGCTGGGTCAGGGTCCCATCGGTCGACGTGATTTCGGGCAGCAGGGTGGCATCAATATCATTGGGTTTGTTCATGTTTTGATATTTAGCATTCTAACATGTTAGTTGACAAGAGGTGAGATTCCACTTAGCAAAAGGAGCCAGACAATAAGGGAAGATGATGAAGGCAAGTGGCGGCATAGGTGTTTTGAACGGTGCAGCGCGCGACGTCGTAAAGCTGAATCCGCAGGACAACATCGTTATCGCCCTGCGGGACCTTCAAGCTGGTGAGCAGCCTGAGCTCGTCCCTGTGCCTTTGACCAAATCGGTCGCGCGCGGGCACAAGATTGCGGTGGCTCCGGTTCGTGCCGGTGAAAACATCGTTCGCTACGGCCAGATCATCGGTCAGGCAAAGTGTGATGTTGCCCCTGGCGAACATATCCACGTACACAATCTGGGTATGGGCGCGCACCAACAGGACTATGCCCATGCCAGCGCAAACAAGCCGCTACCCGGAAGATCAGAGGCGCGGACGTTCGATGGTTACTTCCGGACCGGCGGCAAGGTGGGAACTCGGAATTACATAGGGATTCTGACCACAGTGAATTGCTCTGGCTCGGTTGCGCGGTTCATTGCAGAAGCAGCCGGGAAATCCGGATTGTTGGACAGCTTTCCCAATGTCGATGGTGTGGTGCCGATCGTGCATGGCACTGGCTGCGGGATGTCGGGCAAGGACGAAGGCTATGCAACCTTACTCCGCACGCTTGCCGGATATGCCCAACACCCGAATTTCGGGGGTATCCTTTTGATCGGGCTTGGGTGCGAGGTCATGCAGGTGGCGGATCTTGTCGGCGGTCGTCCGATCCGCCCAGACGGCGTGTTACGGTATATGACCATTCAGAACGAGGGCGGCACCCGTCGCACTATCGAGCGTGGGCTGGACGAACTGCGCGGTATTGCCGAACTGGCCAGCCAGGTACAGCGTGCTCCGGCGCCGGTCAGTGCGCTTACCGTCGGGATGCAGTGCGGCGGTTCAGACGGCTATTCCGGCATCACGGCGAACCCGGCCTTGGGCTATGCCTCGGACATTCTGGTGCGCCATGGTGGGACAACGATCCTGTCGGAAACCTCAGAGATCTACGGAGCGGAACATCTGCTGACCCGACGGGCCGAAACCGTTGAAGTCGGCGAGAAGTTGATCGAACGCATCCACTGGTGGGAAGACTACACCGCTCGCAATGGCGGTGAGATGGACAATAACCCAAGCCCCGGCAACAAGCGCGGCGGTTTGACGACGATCCTTGAAAAATCGTTGGGGGCAGTCGCCAAAGGCGGCACCGCGCCGCTGCGCGCCGTTTACAAGTTTGGCGAACAAATCAACAAGCGCGGTTTTGTTTTCATGGACAGCCCCGGCTTCGATCCATGTTCAGTCACGGGGCAGGTGGCCTCGGGGGCGAACCTGATCGTGTTCACTACGGGGCGCGGCTCGGTTTCAGGCTATCAGCCCACGCCCTGCATCAAGCTCGCCACCAATTCCGAAATGTATGCGCGCATGTCCGAGGACATGGACCTGAACTGTGGCGACATCGTTACCGACGGTGTCAGCATCGAAGCCAAGGGCGAGGAACTGTTCGAAATTCTGATCCGTGTCGCCTCGGGCGAGAAAACCAAAAGTGAGGAGCTTGGCTTCGGGGGCGTGGAATTCGTGCCCTGGCAAATTGGCGCGGTGATGTAACCCGCGCGCAGCCCCTGGGGAGAGGGGCAAATGGGAGGAAACATGTCTAAGTTGGTCGAAATGGCGGGGATCGAAAAGTTCTTCCCCGGCGTGCACGCGCTGAAATCTGTGCAGTTCGATCTGGAGCCGGGCGAAGTTCACGCACTGATGGGCGAGAACGGGGCTGGCAAAAGCACTTTGATGAAAGTTTTGTCGGGCATTTATCAGCGTGACGAAGGAGTCCTGAAAGTCGAAGGGCGCGAGGTCAGTCCCACAACCCCGCGCGAGGCGCAGGATCTGGGCATCGGCATTATTCATCAAGAACTGAGCCTGATGAATGATCTGACTGTGGCGCAGAATATCTTTATCGGGCGCGAGCCACGCAAGAGCTTTGGTCGCCTGGATGAGGTCGCGTTGAACGCGCAGACAGCCGGTATTTTTGCCTCGATGAACCTGAACCTTGATCCAAAAGCTCTGGTGGGCAGTCTGACCATCGCCAAACAGCAGATGGTCGAGATCGCCAAAGCCTTATCTTTCCGCTCCAAGGTTCTGATCATGGATGAGCCGACTGCGGCGCTGAACGACGCCGAGATCGCAGAATTGTTTGTGATCATCCGACGCCTCAAGGCCGAAGGCGTGGGGATCGTTTACATCAGTCACAAGATGGACGAGCTGAAACAGATCTCGGATCGCGTGACGGTGATGCGGGATGGCGAATATGTTGGCACAGTGGGGGCCGCGGACACGCCGATCAGCCAGATCATCGCCATGATGGTGGGTCGCGAAGTCAAGGAAGAGCCGCTGGATCCGCCAAATCTGGACGATGCCGAGGTGTCTCTACAAGTCACGGGGCTGAGCCGTGACAATGAGATTCACGAAGTCAGCTTTGCGATGCAGAAGGGGGAAATCCTCGGTTTTGCGGGCCTGATGGGGGCGGGTCGAACCGAGGTTGCACGCGCGATATTTGGCGCTGACCCAAAGGATGGCGGAGAAATCCGGGTGCACGGCAAGGTGGTTACGATCAAGTCCCCTTCCGACGCGGTCAAAGCAGGGATCGGGTACCTGTCCGAGGATCGCAAGCACTTTGGCCTCGCCACTGGCATGAACGTGCGCGACAACATCGCGCTGGCCTCGATGGATATGTTCACCGGCGCGGGCGGTGTTCTCAACGACAGTGAAATCAGTTCTACAGCCAAAAGCTATATCAGCCAGTTGGGCATCCGCACGCCCTCGGACATGCAAGAGGTCAGGCTGTTGTCGGGCGGCAACCAGCAAAAAGTCGTTATCGCCAAATGGTTGCTGCGCGATTGCGACATTCTGATCTTTGATGAACCGACACGCGGCATCGACGTAGGGGCGAAATCCGAGATCTACAAGCTGCTCGAAGACCTGGCAGAGCAGGGAAAGACCATCATCGTGATCTCGTCCGAATTGCCCGAGATCATGCGCCTCAGCCATCGCATCGCGGTGATGTGCGAAGGCCGCCTGACCGGCATTCTTCCCGGAGGAAGAAACACCACTCAGGAAGACATAATGCATCTGGCCACACAACGCGCCGCAGCGATGCAGGTAACAGGGACACTGCAATGACCACAGCAACGGATGTCGACAAGAAGAAACCCCTCGCGGGTCTGTCGGAAAGCGGCGCCTACCAAAAGCTGCTGGCCTTCGCCAGCCTGATCGTATTGCTGATCGGCTTTTCGATCGCGTCGCCCAATTTCATGCAGACTTCGAACATGATCGCCATATTGCAGGCTACCTCGGTCAATGGGGTGCTCGCTGTAGCGGCAACGCTGATCATCATTACTGGTGGGATCGACCTTTCGCTGGGCACGCTGATGACTTTCTGCGCCGTGATTGCGGGCGTAGCGCTGACCTATCTGGGGATGCCCTTGCTGTTGGGCGTGGCGGCAGCCATTGCGGCAGGCGCGCTGTGTGGTCTGTGCTCGGGCACGTTTGTGGCCAAGATGAAAATACCGCCCTTCATTGCCACGCTTGGCATGATGCTGATCCTAAAGGGGCTGTCGCTTGTTATTTCGGGCACGCGCCCAATCTATTTCAACGACACGCCGGGGTTTGATCAGATCTCGCGCGGATCATTGATTGGCGAGATTTTCCCGAATCTGCCCATTCCCAACGGTGTGTTGATCCTGTTCCTTGTGGCCATCGCGGCCTCGTACATTCTGGGACGTACGGTGCTGGGGCGGTATGCATTTGCGCTGGGCTCGAACGAAGAGGCGGTCCGGCTGTCGGGCGTGAACACCGATATGTGGAAGATGCGTATCTACGCCTTGGCGGGGGCGATCTGCGGCATTGCTGGCATTCTGATTGCGTCGCGTCTCAACTCGGCCCAACCGGCATTGGGTCTAGGGTACGAGCTTGAGGCCATCGCGGCCGTGGTCATCGGCGGCACGTCTCTGTCCGGAGGGCGCGGGACAATTCTGGGCACATTGATTGGCGCGCTGATCATGGCGGTTCTGACCAATGGCCTGCGCGTACTGTCGGTTGCACAGGAATGGCAGACCGTTGTGACCGGCGCAATCATCATCCTTGCCGTCTACGCCGACATGGCGCGACGCAAGAAGGCAGGGTGATCAGGGCGATTCACCAAAGTCGAAATCAACCAACTGGAGGAGAGAAATGTTTTCACGTCGATTTATTCTGGGGGCCCTAAGCGCGGTCACTCTTGCAGGACCCGCCTCAATGGCGGCTGCGGAAGATATCTATATCCCACTGGTCTCGAAAGGATTTCAGCATCAATTCTGGCAGGCTGTGAAATCGGGTGCCGAGCAGGCGGCGGACGAGTATGGCGTCACCATCACGTTTGAAGGCCCGGATAACGAAACCATGGTCGATCGCCAGATCGACATGCTGGCGGCTGCGTTGGCCAATAATCCCAAGGCAATTGGGTTTGCCGCGCTGGACAGCCAGGCCGCGATCCCGTTGCTGAAGCAGGCAAACGAAAAGGGAATTCCGATCATCGCGTTTGACAGCGGTGTCGACAGCGATATCCCGCTTTCAACCGCCACCACCGACAATCTGGCGGCTGCCGGGCTTGCGGCGGACAAGATGGCTGAAAAACTCGGCGGTAAGGGCAAGGTTGCTGTCGTGGCACATGACCAGACCAGCCGGACAGGCATCGACCGCCGTGATGGGTTCGTCAATCGCATGGCTGAGAAGTATCCCGATATCGAGGTTGTCACGATTCAGTACGGTCAGGGCGACCATCTGAAATCGACAGAGGTGACAAAGGCGATCCTGACCGCGAACCCGGATTTGAAGGGTATCTTCGGCACAAATGAGGGTTCAGCCATCGGTGTGGTCAACGGCGTTCAGGAACTGGGCACCGAAGGTCTGGTCATCATCGGCTATGACAGCGGCAAGGCCCAGAAAGACGCAATCAAAAGCGGGCTTATGACGGGCGCCATCACCCAGAACCCGGTCGGCATCGGCTATGAGACCGTCAAGGCCGCTGTTTCAGCGTTGAACGGTGAAGATGTTCCGAACCTGATCGATACGGGCTTCTACTATTACGACGCGTCGAACATTGACGACCCGAAAATCGCGGCGGTTCTATACGACTGAACCTCGGCAACGGCGTGAGTTAGACTGGCCCGGCTGTTTCAGCCGGGTCGGATTGCTGAGACGCACATCTTTGCGGTGGACTGATGTTTGCCGTGGCAGGTGAAGCGTTCACCCCATGTCGGATGCGAATTCAGGTTATTTAGCATTATTGGTCTCTGGTTTTTCGAAACGGTTGTATTTCTTGCCACTAAAAGCTGGTCGATGAACGGGGCCGGTCAAGGCGGGAAGAAAGCCGACGGTAAAAACCGCCCAACCGATGCACCAAACGACGGCTGCAAGAACTTCCAGCTGAAAGGCCGGCAGCAGCGGTGAGGCCAGACGGGTCACTGCAGACATCCACACCAACACGACGCCGATTACAAAGGGATTGCGAGCATTCATGTCACCGGCTTTTGTATGGGCGGCAGCTCGGCCCGAGATGGCCATGATCAAACCGCTCAACCCTCCTATGGTGATTGCGTGCAAGGCGTCTTCGATGCGATAGACATCAGATACCAGACCCGACAAGCCCATGATCAGCAACCCTATGGGCAGCCACAGGTAAGACAGATGCAAGGCCGCCAGAAGCGGGTTTGCCAGCACGTCAAGCGTCTGCCATCTGCGCATTTGCCAAATCAGCAAAAGTGCTGTGGCGATCATCGCAAGGCTTTGACAGACACTCCAACCGTTGAGCGCCGCGAGAATGCACACAACCAGCAACGACTGTGTCAGTATTGTGTAGGCGGCCATTGGTAAGGGGATTGTATTGGATCGCCCCTTACTGAGCAGCCAATTGCTGGTGAAGGCCGGAATGGCCCGAGAGCTGACCCCATTCAACAGCATTGTGGCCCCAAGCGTCATGGGCAGCATCATGTCAAAGGCGACCCATGGGATACCAAAAGAAGTCGCGCTCATAAACAAGGCTTCGCTGATGCCAAGCGCAAGGATAGCGCAAAGAAACCCGAGCTTGTTGAAGGCACGCGCGCACCATAGGTGGCGACCAACCACGACCGCCAAAAGTCCGAAATAACCGGCGTTGAACGCAAGCGGGACAAACGGAAAAGTGGTGCAGGCAAATGCTGTAGCGATACGCGCACCCAGCCAGAGAGCAAACAGTGCTTTTAAACATGAGCCCTGCGTTGGCAAAGCCCTTGTCCAACCGGGGAGTGCAGTCAGTATGTATCCGCCAATCGCCGCCCCGGCGAACCCGAAAATGAGTTCGTGGACATGCCAGAGGACCTCGGGAGTGCAGGCTGGGCCGGGTAGGCCGATCCAATCGCCCAAGGGCCACCAGCCCACTGTAATAAAAGCGCAAAGATAAGCCGCGAGGAACAGTGGACGGTACGGTGCTGCCCAAAAAGACGCAAGAGTCCGATTGCTATCTGTTTTGGGCGTCACGGCGCCTTGGGGGGCTGGTCTGAAGTGCCTGACCATTCGGCACCGCAGCGACCCGTCAGGAAACCGTCGCTCAGCCGGATACCCGGATGTTTGTCGCGCATAGCCTGCCCCAATTCACCTTGGGCCAACACGCCATCAACTCGCCGCCGGTACAAATCGCACAACTCCAAGAAACCGTCGGCCTGCGGTGACAGGCGCAGGGCGGATACTCCGGCATCCCGTAAAAGATCAATCTGGTGATCCGTACAGGCATAGCTGTCCGACAGGGTCTGCACCCCGTTCATCGCCATGAATGGCACACCGTCACTGGTCACAACGTCAAGCCCGTCCGGGTCATCTTCGCAGGCGAACTGACAATTGTCCTTGCTGCGCCCGTGTAGTCTGGCGTGATAGCAACGTCCGGAAATGGCCAGGGGCAGACGACCGTGACCCCATACCTCGATCGCGACGCCCTTGTCCTTTGCGGCCTGAGCCAAAACCTTGACGGACTCGACAGGGAGTTCAGGCGGCAGGCAAATGCGCCGGGCGCCTCGTGATGCCAACCAGTTCACCGTGCTTTCGTTATATACGTTCACCAGCGGTCCAACGGAAAACGCGCACCCATTGGGGATGTACACCAGAGCTGTCAGGTCGTTTATCTCGACCATGACACCCATGTCTGCCAGCTCCGCAGTCAATCTGAGCTCTCGCTTCAGTGTCACCAAAGCCAGAGTCGTCAACGTGACCTCTTTCCCGGCATCCAAAAGTCGGGATACGGCTTCTGGGATGCGATCTTGATAGAACGGCAAGCGTTTGGAACACACCAGCTCCCCGATCACGACCCGGTCAACAGGTGACTGAGTCAAATCGCTGTAAAAGGATTCCCAGCGTTCGGCTGACCAGAAAAACTGGTTTGGGCCAACGGTCAATTCCATCAGACTATCTCCAGGTCTTTTTGTATGCGCCGGTTGTCATGGCTTGCCCCTCGGACAAACGAGCGAGCATCCCCTGGGGCAGCGGACGTCCGGCATCCAATGCATCCACTGCAGCACGAAAGTTTCGAACGACTTGCGCGACATAGGATTTTGAACGTTGACGCCCTTCGATTTTCAAGGCGATCACACCGGCCTTTTGCAATTGCGGGATCAACCGTTCAGCATTCAAACTGACGGGGTCTTCGAACAGATGTCCGGCCTTTCCTCCTGCAGAAAAACACCCTTTGCAAAGCGTTGGGTATGGTGCAGGCGCATTCCGTTCGACGCGATGAATCAGATAGCCGCCAAGTCGGGCATCCAGAGCTCCGTCATCTTCCTCATACTCTACGTGGCTGGCCGGTGAGCAGACACCGTTCATATTTGGGGACAGCCCTGTGGCATAGGAGGACAGTGAGCATCGCCCCTCGGCCATGACGCATAGACCGCCGAAGACAAAAACCTCGGTCTCGACGTCGGTCTCGGCATTGATGGCGGAAATCTCGTGTACGGATAGCACACGCGGCAAGACCACCCGTTTGACGCCAAACGTCTCGGCATAAAAGTTGATCATTTCGGCATTGGCTGCAGCTGCCTGAACGGACAGATGCCTGCGCAAGCCGGGATGGTTCCGCGCGGTATGATCCAGCAGTCCCAGATCGGCCAGGATCACCGCATCCGCGCCGCAGGTTTCTGCGTCTGCCACCGCATGATGCCAGATGGACTCGCTGCCTGCACGGGGAAACGTGTTGATCGCGACCAGCACTTTGGCGCCGTGTTCATGTGCAAAAGAGATCCCGGATCGCATCTCGGTCCGGTCAAAATTGAGACCGGGAAAATTGCGCGCGTTGGTTTCGTCATTGAAGCCGCAATAGATTGTATGAGCGCCAGCCTTGACCGCTGCTCTCAAGGCGGCGGGTGTGCCTGCGGGGCAGACGATTTCCATTACCATGAAAAAGAGTCCTCCGGCCGGGTCAGGCACAGGCCAGTTCGACGTTCTGCGAATGCAATTACCTGTTCCAAGGAGCTTGCCAATGGGCCAGACACATTAGTGACCTCGTGCGCGAGGTCCAATTCCGCGTCATCGATCGCGTTTCTCAAAGCCAAGGCCGCTGCGGTGTCGCCTTGAATCACAAGGTCGCGCGAAAAAAACAGTGCATCGCCATCAAAAGCCCCATGCACCAGTCCCAACAGGGCCGCCAAAGGGCCAGAGATTCGCGCTGTCCCGTCCCCATGCTTTCGGCTCACGGTTATCGTTGGAAGCCCATTATTTGGCTTGAGAAGCAGAACTACCGGCAAATCCGTGGGGTCCAGAACAAACAAGGCCCGATTGTGTTTCCCGAGCCTGCGAAACATGTCTGGATGAGCTTTTGCGATCCGACGCGAGAACGCTGTCAGTGACAGTGAAAGGGGTGCGTGTGGAACGAATCTCAGCGCGGTTGCCAAAGCGACCGGGCATAGTGGTATCTGGGTTTGGGGAACAGACAAACAGACCTCCTGCTGTCACAAGATGGTGATTACGGACATGTCCTAAGCGGTTCGCGAAGCCATGCATTTGACGGTTGTCAATTCGATGCCGAGGTTTCGCTGCTAGGGGATCGGAACCACCGACGGAGCAAGACCATTCGCACCCTTCCGCAATACCCCAGCCTTCGACATTTTCTGAAATGGTGTGACGAAAACGGGCAATTCAGGCATATCCCTGACCCGGTTTCAGTGTGCCATCAGATGACTGCCGTTCACCGAGCGGTGTTAGAGGCCAAGGGGCCGGTCCTGCTATTTGATCAGCCAACGGGTTTCCCTGCGAGAGGGTCCTCGATTCCCGTTGTGACCAATTTGTTTGGAACAACGGAACGGGTTGCCGCCGGTTTGGGTGTTTCGCTTGACGGGTTGGACGATCTGGGCAGTTTTCTGGCTGCGTTGCGGGCGCCGACACCTCCGGACGGGTTGCGGGACGCGCTGTCGCGGTGGCCAGTACTGAAGGCGGCTCTGTCCACACGGCCAAAGGTTGTCAAAACTGCACCTGTCCAACATGCTTGCCACAGTGGACCTGATGTGGATCTACGCGCGCTGCCAATACAAACGCACTGGCCGGAAGACGCAGGGCCGCTGATTACATGGCCCGTTGTCCTGACTCGGCCTTATGGCAGCGAACCCAATGCCGCGCAGGGCTATAACGCAGGTGTCTATCGCGTTCAGGTACTGGATCGAAACCGCCTGATCATGCGCTGGCTGCCCCATCGCGGTGGGGCTGGTCACCACCGAGGCTGGGCGCGGAACAATAAAAAAATGCCGGTCGCAATCGTCCTCGGCGCGAACCCTGCGACGTTGTTGTCGGCGGCCCTGCCATTGCCGGAAACTGTGTCTGAATTGACGTTTGCAGGTGCGCTGAACCAAAGCCGCCCACGCCTAGTCCCTGCACGAACTGTTCCAATGTTGGTTCCGGCAGATGCCGAGATCATTCTGGAGGGATGGGTTTCACCAAACGAAATGGCACCTGAAGGGCCTTTTGGCGATCACACGGGGTATTACAATCCTGCCGAGCCATTCCCTGTAATGCATGTCACCGCAGTGACTTATCGCGAAGCGCCTTTGTACCTGTCCACCTATACCGGGCGACCGCCGGACGAGCCGGCGATCATTGGCGAGGTGTTCAATCGTCTGGCTTTGCCGACGATCCGTGCGCAGATTCCTGAAATCTGCGATCTTTGGTTACCGCCAGCCGCCTGTTCTTATCGCATTGCGATCGTTGCCATCGATAAACGGTATCCGGGGCAGGCGCGTCGCGTGATGATGGCCCTGTGGGGGATGCTGCCGCAATTCAGCTATACAAAGATGATTGTTGCCGTCGACGCTGACATCAGCACCCGAAACTGGGATGACATTGCCTGGGCGCTTGCTACGCGCATGGACCCTGGCCGCGATGTGATCACTTTAGACAGAACACCAATGGATTACCTCGATTTCGCGTCACCCGAGCCTGGTCTCGCAGGAAAGATTGGCCTGGACGCGACGACCAAGATTCAAAGCGAAACGAAACGGGAATGGGGAACGGTCATGCGCAGTTCTGAAGCGGATCTGGAATTCGCGCAAAACCTTGTAAACAAAAGAATGCCGGAGTTGCAGCCATGAAGCAGATTCGGGTTGTTCTGGGCGTATCTGGGGCCTCGGGGGCGGCTCTTGGCCCAGCGGTTGCACGGCGATTGGCGGCCGCAGGTGTAGAAACAGACCTTGTTGTCAGTGCAGCTGCCAAGCTCACGTTACACCAAGAGTGCGGTCCCACTGCGTTTGCGGATTTGCAACGACTTGTCTCTCGGACTCATGCCTCAGATGACATAGGAGCTTCGATCGCGTCCGGTTCCGTCCCTGTGTCGGGTATGATCGTCGCGCCGTGTTCCATGCGCACACTGGCCGCCATAGCGCATGGGTTGGATGATAACCTGTTGACCCGTGCCGCCAGTGTTCAACTTAAGGAGCGCAGGCCGCTGGTTCTGTTGGCCCGCGAGGCGCCTCTGACCCTTGCACATCTGCGCAATATGACGGCCGTTGCCGAAATGGGGGCCATTATCATGCCGCCAGTACCTGCCTTCTACCTGAAGCCGGTCAATCTTGTTGAGATCATTGACCAAATTGCAAGCCGCGCTGTGGATAGCCTGAAAATCAGCGACCCGATGGCCCGGCAATGGCATCCTGCAAACTCAGGTTCGGTTTCATCCTAAAGGCTTGGCTTTGCACCAGTGGCGGGAAATCGCGGGGGGCTAACTCTAAAGCGACTACACGGTTGATCTGATGTCTTGCGGAATTCCCTTTCAGAACCGGCCAGTCAGTTTCAACGTGTCTGCCAGCGGCGGATTTCTGCATTTAGCAATGTTGCATCCTTACGCAGTTGAAGCTTGTCGGCCCAGTCCCGCGCTTGCTTCCATTCGGACATCGCTTCGCCCTGGGCTCCGTCCAGAAATTGGCTGAGCCCACGCCAAAGCCCAAGCTGTGCCTTTCCGACGGGAAAGACCTTGCTGTAGCGTAACAGCTTTGCGAGCGCGCGCGCTTCCAAGTCGCGTTTTTCGTTTTGGTTTGACCACAAACCCGCTTCCCGACCGCGCAGAAGGACTTCGAGCACGCTCGAAATTCCGACGATCACGCTGTGTGAGGATGGCCGACGCATCTGGTCGAGGAACTCCATGGTTGTCACCGCAGCGTCGTAGCTTTCGGAATGTTTGCCAATCCGCGTCAAAGCAAGCGCCATCGCACCTGTCGCCGAAATCCGGGCTGCAATATCGGCGGATTCAGACATGCTCGTGTTTGCCACATGCAGCAGATCGACGGCCTGACGCGGATTGTCGATATGCAGCAGGTAAAGCGCCTTGCAGCGAAGCGCCCAAATTTCTTGCTGAATGTTTCCGGCGTTTTGCGCCCGCAGAAGAAGCAGACGCGTCGTCTCTTCCAGCGCATCGAGATTGCCGCGATAGTATTGCGACCAGAAACGAATGCCTTGCGCGTTGCACCACCGAAGCTGATCGCCAGATTCCAGTGCAAGTTTTTGGGCCTGATCAATACGTTTGTCGAGCATGCCCCAATCGCAAACACCCACGCGCCAGAGCGCATCGAGCGTACATACATGCGATTGCAGCGCGGGGTCTTCCAGTTTGATCGCCACGTCTTCGGCGCGGTTCATCAGTCGGGCGTTCATCCTGCGCCATCCCATCATGCCAAGCCCTGCAGCCAACTGACAGTTGGACAAAACCGTTTCAACAGACACGTCGGTCCACTCTGCCCGGATAACAGCGCCCAGCAGATTGCACATGCCACGCGCGAACCTCAGTTCAAAATAGTCGACGGTTGCTGCCTGGTTCAGGCACCGAGCGATTTCACCATTCCATCGCGCCCCGTCAGTATCTGAGCGAAAGTCGCGGCTTTGTGGCAAGGCTTGGCGGGTTAGGATACGCAAGCCGCGTGTGGCCAGGTGCAGGCCAATGGACACGGCCGAGTTCGGTACGGTGTGCCCCGCCACGTCAAGAGCCGAGCGAATGGCCACGCCCTGTGCCTGGATGTCGCCACGCCCATAATGCGCCTCTGCTAACTGCCGTCGCCACGTCACCGATCGCAGCCTTTGCTCGGGTGTCCAACTGCTGTGCGGAGGCTCGTGATCCAGACAAATGGCGAGGAAAGATTCCACTTCGCGATAGGCACCACTGCGCAATGCACTGGTCGCGGCGCTATCGGCATATTTGACAGCCTGATCGTATGCGCCCGCAGCTTCGAAATGCCGGGCCAGGGTCGCGATGCCGTTTGCAGTCGCATCGGGTTGTTCCAGTTCCAGCCACGTGGCCAAGGACTTGTGCAGATGTCGCCGACGATCATTGGTAATCGAATTGTAGACAACATCCCGAATCTGATCGTGCCGAAACTGGTACAGGCTTTCCTGTTGTTGGCGCACGATAAGTTGCGCGTCGACAAGGCGCTGTAGCGCCGTAGCCACCGAGTGTCCCAGAAGCGCTTGCAGAGGCCGTTCTGCAAACGTGCGACCAATGATCGATGCTGCGCTCAGAACTTCGCGAGAGGCACCATCGAGTTGTTCGAAACGTTCCCGGATCACTCTTTCGATGCCCTCGAAATAGCCGAGGTCGGGCAGGGGGCGCGCCGACTGCCAGTGGCCGTCACGCTCGAAGATCATTCCCTCGCTTTTCAACGACAAGGCGATCTCTTCTGCAAATAACGGGTTCCCGCTTGCCAGTGACAATATCTGATGTTCGATTTCCGCCCCTGCTGGCGTGCCGTCCAGAGTCCGCGTTATCAGCTGACGCATCGAGGTTTCGTCCAGTTCCGTAAGATCGACGCGGCGATAATACTGCGCCAGGTCAGCCGGGCTTGGCGTAGCGCCCAATGCAATTTCTTCCGCGCTCCGGCTTAAATCGGACAGGGGTTGCGGTATTTCACCTGCGCGGACGCAAAGGACCACCAGTAGCGTGTCGAGAGAGGTTAGAACCCATTCGACAAGACGCCAAGAAGCCGAGTCCAGCCATTGACTGTCCTCCAAAACAAACGCGACCGGGCGCGGTGCCAGTAACCCGACGATGTCGGCGATCAAACGCATCGTCGCATCGGCTCTGTGGGCACCTGACAGGTGCATCGTGTTTTGAGATTCAGGCAATTCGATCGCCAGCACGTCGCTGAGCAAAGGCAAGCCTGCAGCAATTCGGGCGTCGTCGCCAACGTGCTGCTGAATCACGTCAAAGACAGCTTGACCATCTCGTAGATCTTGCAGACCGGTCAGGGCGTGCAGCAGTTGCCGCCATACGTGGAGTGAGCTTCGCCGGTCATCCCGTTCGGCGCGCGCAACAAAAACCGAGGCCCCACGTTCCTTCAGACCGTCTTCAAAGGCATTGATCAGCGTCGTCTTGCCAGTGCCCGGCTCGCCGACGACGACAACAAGTCGTTTTGCACCTGAACTGACGTGCTCAAACGCTGTATTGAGGAATTCGAGCTCCGAACCGCGCCCGATCAGTTTTGTCTCGCGCTCCATCTGTTGGCGTCGTGGAGCCGGGTGAAAGACCGGAACAACTTCACCAAGGCCGGTCAGTTGCAGCGATCTGCTTTGTGTGAATTCGAACTCACCTCGAGCCAGCCGTTGTGTCCGTGAGTCGCACAGTATGTCGTCGTCAACTTGCGCCATCAGACGCGCGGCGCGGTTGACCGACTGTCCGAACAGCATCGGTTGAAGCCTTTTGGAACTGCCCGCCACCCTGTAAAGCGCATCACCAGTTGCTACACCGACGGCAGCGCGCAACTTTCTTCGGTGGGCCAGGGCGACGATCGCCTGGGCCATGTCCAGTGCGCGTCGCGGGTCATCACGATGGAAAACGCCAGGCCCGCCAAAGCCGGCAAGGCAGACCAGACCATTCCCATCAAAGAAGAACTCACTTGCTGGCCCGTCCCGTGCGCGTAGCTCTAATTGTATGTCGCGACACAGGTCATGCAGGTCTGTCAGGTCAATAACCTCGTTAGGATGCTCTTCAGCGGGGCGGGTTAATCGGGCAAAGAGAACTGACACGGGCCTGATCTCGGAATTGCCCGACGAACTGACAGACGGGTCAGGTGTTCCTTGCACGTACCCTGATTCCATCGAGTTCCGCACAGATGGGGGCACGAATCCAAGCAGCCAGTCCGTGTCGGGATCAACGTCGCGGTTGACAGGCGGTGCAGCGGGTGTCCATTTTGCCTCGTCGGTACTGCCATAGGCCAATTGTGCCGTTTCGGATAATGCGACTTCGCCCACGCCCGTCTGGTCGAGCGCGCGCGCAGCCTGATCCAGCGCATCACCGCCGATCACAAGGTTCCAAATCGGATCGCCGCCAACTGCCAGAAGCCTAAGGTCGCCATGGCCGATGCCCGCATGGAAAGCGGTTTCTTCCGCCGTTCCAAGGGTTTCGGTGCCAAGGTCAGTCTGGCCGCAAATCGTGTCCGCAAATCGCTTGGCCTGAACGACAGCGCGCTGTGCCCCTGCTTTGTCGTCCGGCCAAAAGGCCAAAATGGAATCACCCGTGAATCTGACAACCTCACCATCAAGCGAAATGATCAAGTCGACGCAGCGCGTGTAAGACTGGTTGAGAAGCCTGCCGATCTGTTCCAGCCCCGCTTGCCCGCGTTGTGATGCACGCTCGACCAGGGCTGTGGACCGTGACACATCGATCAGGAGTGTTGCACCCGACAGGTTTACCTCTGCGGGCCGCGAACCGTCTGTGCCATGCAACCGTTTCAAAAGGGAAAGAGGAAGCAGATTGTCAAGCGTAATCAACGCGTTTTCCAAGACAAACCTCCGGTCCCACCAATACTCGAAACGTCTCCGCGCTGCCGTGCCAGCGTGCAAACAAAGCTGGCAGGCGATCAATCGACGAGCTGCCTGCCCGGGGCCAGTTTTGCACAGAATCCGCGATTTATGAATGTTCAGCCAATACACCGGTGAATTTCACCAAGGAACGCCGGTCAGTAGTGTCGCGCGAAGACCGCCTGGAAATGTGCTATAATGCCAAGTGGGACGTCTGACGCATCTCTCTTTTTCTCTTCGTGGTTTCGCGAGTCCCAGCCGAATTGATCGGCGATGCAACTGGATCCTGGTCCGATCTAGTACTGCGTTGCGCTATCGTTTTCCGGGCCAAACAAACAGGTTCATTAATGAGTAGTTTTGATACGGAATCTCGGACGGCCTGGATATCAAAAGGGTTCGAACACCTTGCAGCTGAAGTCAGTGCCGCACCCAATAATGAGGTTCATTTCGACGTTCTCATCATCGGCAGCGGTTATGGTGGGGCGGTGGCCGCAGCAACCCTTGCTGGGCGCTCCAACGGCGGGTCACTTGTCCGGGTTGGAGTGCTGGAACGCGGAAACGAATACTTGCCGGGGGCCTTTCCCAGTGGTCTTGCCGAACTGCCAACATATCTGAGACGGGATGGCAACCGGCAGGGGCTTTTTGATGTCAGGTTAGGCCCCAAGGTTAATGTGGTTGTTGCAAATGGCCTTGGCGGCGGGTCGCTTATCAATGCAGGGGTCATGGAAACGCCGTCTCCTGACCGGTTCCAGTCCGGATGGCCAGCTGAACTCTCGACCTTCACCACGTGGCAGAATTTCTACGATGAGGCGGCAGAAATGCTGGGGGCCAGGATCGGAGGCGTGCCCAACCAGATCGGCAATCACCCGGACGGGCCGCTTGAAAAACATCAGGCGCTAGAAAGTATGGCACCGTCACACTTTCGGTCGGCTGACATTACCGTCGCCATGACGAACCGGACAAACGGAGCGAATGTCCGGCTCAAGAAGTGCATCAGGTGCGGCGACTGTGCCACGGGATGCAATTTTGGAGCAAAAGAATCGCTGGATCTCGGCTTGCTGGTGCAAGCGCATCAGGCCGGGGCCGAGATTTTTTGCGGTGGCACTGTTTTATACGTTTCAAAAGATGGGGATAACTGGATTGCGAACACGGTTTTCACCGACAAAAACCTGCGCCTGCGCGAGAATTCGGTCACCCGTATTCGGGCATCGAAAATCATCATCGCGGCTGGCACGATGGGGTCGAATGAAATCCTTGCACGTTCTCATGCGAATGGGTTGGCTTTGTCGGCACAAATGCTGGGGCAACGCTGTTCGACCAATGGTGACATGCTTGCAGCTGATTTTTCGACAAGCTCCGAGGTCAACACGGTCGCCGATGAGGCCGTTCAACCGTCGACCCGAAATATTGGCCCGACCATCACCGGGGTGATCGACCTGCGCGAGGACAAGGGCGTTCTGATTCAGGAGATTTCGGTTCCGGCCTCACTTCGCGTGGTCTTTGGTGAAGTTTTCGGGTCCGTCAACGCGCTCCATGCGTTGCAGGACATTGACTGGTCTTCGCACGGAACCGGATTCCCGAGCGATGATGGTTATGCCATTCCACCGCAGTCGATCAAACAGACTGCTGTCTTTGCTATTATGGGCGACGATGGCGCGAAAGGTGAGATTGAGGTTCGGAACAAGTCCAAGGACTTCGAGGTTGACGGAACCGCGCGAATGCTATGGCCGGGCGACGAACCGTCAACCTTCGTCAATGGTGTTGATACCCTTTCCAACCTGACGACCGGGTCGGGTGGGCGGTTCATAGCAAACCCGGCGTGGCGGCTTTTACCAGAAGATCTTTCGTTTCTGACCGGAGGCCAGCGCGGCCCGGTTACAACCGTTCACCCGCTGGGGGGGCTGATAATGGCCGATCATGGCTCTGACGGGGTGGTGAACCCGACCGGCCGGGTCTTCAGGTCCGACAGTTCCCCGGATGCCTATGAGGGGCTTGTCGTGCTGGACGGGTCGATTGTTCCAACTGCGCTTGGAACGAACCCGGCTCTGACAATCGCGGCGCTGGCGCTGCGATCAGCCAGACATCTGGCCGCATTCTGGGGATACGATCCCGCGCAACCCCCGGCACCACAATCGCAACCGTTCGAACGCCCGGTATTTCGTGAGACGGACCATGCCGTTGAGCCCGAGCCGACCGAGGTCGAGGTCATAGAACGCCTGCACGGCCCGGTCCGGTTTTCTCCGCAGGGCAAACCGCCGGGCCTGTTTGTTGTCGAGTTGACAATGCGTTTCGAGCCCAAACCGGTGCAAAGCTTGAATCCCGGGCAGCCTGGGCTTCCGATGCTCGATGTTTCCACGTCGACCGGCGAGCGACTGATCCAGAGTGAGATCAGGGTTTTTGACAAGAATGAGTGGGACCAATTGGCCAGGAAATGGGACCCGCCGACCGTGCGAGAGCTGAAGCTCGACGCTATGGCAAAGTTCCGGGCACCGCTTAGCGGAACGCTCAAGGTGCTGGAGCGGGAAAACAGTTGGTTCCTTGGTCGGATCTGGCGCGCAGGACGCGCCTGGTTCTGGAATCGCGGGCTCAGGGACATTTATCAGGCCGCTTTTGACGGCGGCTCCGGCCCGCCGGGGCCGGGTTTTCTGAGCAGGATCAAATCTGGCTTCGCCATTGCCAGTCGCGCGGGCGAGGTCCGCAGATTTGTCTATGATCTTCAGGTTGGAACCGCGGCACCGGGCGGAGATTTCACGCTGTCAGGAGACCGTATCGTCGGGATAAAACGCTTCACTTACAATCGGCGCGGAAACCCCTGGCGTCAGCTTATGGAAATCGAGTTGGAGGGGTTTCCTGGAATTGATACTGCGCATCCGCGCGTTCTGAAACTCGATACCGCGTATCTGGCGCGGATTGGCGTTCCGTTGTTCCGCATTGTGAAACAAGCGGACTCGGTTAAGGCGATCGCCGATCTTGGCGGCTTTTTGGGCTATTTCCTGCGTCTCTTGCTTGGCATCCATATCTGGAGCTTCCGCGCGCCGGACGAATGGCCATCCGAACCGCAGGTGGATTTTGAACCACCTGCCAAGCTGAAACTCTCTGTCGGTTTGCCCGTCACGGCAGAGCCGCACTTTGATGAAGGAGCGATCCTGCCAGAGAAACCAGCGCTTTCGGCATCGGATGAATTGATCGAAGGTAAGGTGCGTATCACCCGGTATCGAAACTCAAACACCACAAAACGCCCTGTGGTGATGTTTCACGGTTACAGCGCCGGCGGAACGACCTTTGCCCACAAGGCCGTCACGCCGAACATTGCAAGCCATCTGTACGAAAGCGGACGTGACGTGATGATCGCCGACATGCGCACGAGCCCATACTTCAAGCAGACGGCAAAGCAGCCTTGGGCCTTTGAGCAGATCGCAAAGCAGGATGTTCATTGGGTTATCGACAAGGCATTGGAACTCACCGGGGCTCAGCAAGTGGATGTGGTGGCGCATTGCATGGGCACGATCGTTGTCAGTCAGGCGATTTTGGAGTCTGCGCAAGGGAATCCCCCGGCGGACGCATTGTTCACGAAAATCGGGCGCATGGCCTTTACGCAAGTGGGACCGCTTGTTGTGTTTTCCCCCATCAACATCCTGCGCGGCTACGTTATGCGCTATCTGTTGGAATTCCTGCCTGACGCGTACGAGTTCCGGCCTGAAAACCCGACGCTGGCCGACGACCTATGGGATCGTGTCGTCACCACCTTGCCTTACCCGGTAGAGGAATTTGACATCGAGAACCCGATCCTGCCCTGGAAGCGGACACCTTGGACACGCACGCGGCATCGGATGGATGCGCTGTACGGGCGCGACTTCACTGCCGCACGGATGGAAGACGGGGTCCTTAACCATATCGACGATCATTTTGGTGCTCTGAGCCTGCGCACTGTTGCATCGACCCTGCATTTTGCACGCCATGATCTGATGACCGACCATCGTGGCCGCAACGCGTTGGTGTCCCGGGATTTGCTGGAGAAAGGTTTGAAAAAGATCCCGATTCTGAGCGTGCATGGTAGCGACAATGGGCTGTCCAATGTCGCGACGGTGGATCGGATGGAGCAGATCCTGCATGATGCCGGTGTCCAGTATCTCACACCCAAGATCATTGAGGGGGCGGGGCATCAAGATTGTTTGATCGGCGCGGATCGATTGGAAACGTTCGAAAATATTAGAACGTTCCTTGATGCTGATGTGGGCCAGAACAATCACGTTCGAAACGAAGAGCGAGTCGCCTATCCCCCGTGGATCGGGCCGATCATGACGCTTGAGGAACCGGACAATGTTGCCGAAGAAGAATACATCGCTCGGATCGGCGCGGCACCATCGCATCGCAAACCCGAAGGGGTCGTATTGCTGCGGATTCACGTTTCCGGAAACAGCATCCTGAAACCGGACCAGACCGGCCCGTGGACAGAGGACGACATCCTCGATTCCATGGCCGTGTACCGTTCGGATCAGCTTGAGCAGAATTTGTGGGATGCGTTCGAGATTCCCGCAGCGCATGTCATGCCGAACTATGATCCTGCGAATCCCGGAAACGCGACACTGATCCTTATCGTCTACGACGAAGCGCGGGGCCTCGCGCCGGTCGTCGCAGCGCGTTATTACATGGTCGAAAACAGGCAGGCCCTGAAGGAATTTGATCGCACCGGCAAGCGGTCTGATGTGGTGTCGCGCGAAATCACGCTAGAGAGCTTTCAGGCCATGCGCGACGCGGTGGCAGACGCGTTGGCCCGCCAACTTTCAATGGAAAGACCAGAGGGCGAGAAACCGGACAAAGGCAAAAACTATAAAGGTTTGCGCACGGTCAACCGATTGATGATCGACCCTGCCGCGGCGACCGGCGTAATTCAGCAAGCGGTCACGGAAATGCAGTTTGGTCCCGTTACGGTTTTTGGTACAGCCGCGCTGGAAAGTCTTCGCGATCAGAGTTTCGATTTGCATGATGGAATCGTGCCGGATCGAAAACCGCCAATCGGGGCAGATACCACGCGGTTCGTGTTCGGATCCTGTCAGTACCCCGCCGGGATGTTCGACGGTCCGACGGCCTACAGGTCCTACGCGGGTCTGGCGCATCGCCTGCGCGGTCCTGCTGCGACTGCCCCACGTTTCATGCTGTTTGTAGGTGACCAGATCTATTCTGATGCTACCGCGGGGGTTTTTGACCCGAGAGATCAGGATGACCGCTATCGCACACCCTACGAGAATTGGCTGCGCGCCAACCCGGTCAGAACCGCGCTTCGGTCGGGCCCATCGTACATGTTGCTCGATGATCATGAGTTGGTCGACAATTGGGAGCCGTCGGGACAGCCGCCTGCCACTTGGTTTGCGACCGCAGTTGACGCTTACGAGAAATACCAACACGGCCTGCGCGCGAACCGGGTTGAGTTCGATTTTGACGGTTTCCCGTTCTTCCTGCTGGACACACGCACGGATAGAAGCAGGCGGCAGGTCAACAGCCTGGGCGTTGCCAAACTGTTTGACGCTGATCCACTGAACACAAATATGGCCGCGCTAAAGACGTTCCTCAGCAGCCACGATGGGCCAAAGTTCGTCATCACACCTTCGCTCTTTCTGCCGCGCCACAGGCGGGCCGTGCAGCGTGACACGTCGCTCGACCCAACGAACCTCAGCGCCATCCATTCCGACGGTTGGGACGGCTACCTTGCAACGATGCAAGAGGTGCTGCTTCACATCGCAAAAAACGAGATCTCTCATGTTGTTTTCCTTTCCGGCGATGAACACCGCGCGTGTTTCGCGACGGTCGACCTCAGCGAGACGAACGGAGACCACGTCGCGCGGTTTGTGTCGGTTCACACATCGGCCTTATGGGCACCGTTTCCTTTCGCGAACGGGAAGGCCGAAGACACAGTGGATCAGGAGACCTTTACAGTCGCTGATAATGTCGATCAGTTCACCTGTTCCGTAACCACAGACCGACCTGCGCCAGGCGATGGTCCGACATATATATATGTGGGCCGCAACGAGCAGGATTGGATTCTGGAAGTCGAGTATTCAGATGGAACGACGCAGAGCACAATTCTCACCTGATCCGCCTCCTCAGATCGATCAAACACTTGTCCGCAACGTCATCAAAACGCGCCGGTGGTTGGCCATGATTGTTGTTGGCTGAACGTTCTCAAAAATCGCGGAAGAAGAAGGTAACTCCAAGCGCCGTGTTCAGGATGATGTCGACCTGGCAATGCTGGCGCTTGATGTTCTGGATGCCATCGCTGCGGGCGATCAGCCTGACGGCCTGACCACGGATTACCTGATCAAGTCGAGCTTTCCGGCAATCTGGTCAGCTCAACGCAAGCAGTTCGCCGGGCTCTGATCTCAAACTTCTTCTAAAACAACCTAACTCATACCATAGGAATCGCGAACTCGGACTGTGGCCGAATATCGACCATTGTTGCGCTCACATTCGAGTCTCAACTGAATACGTCAGAAGCTAAACTGCTAAAAATGCGCCACAATTAGAGGCGACATATTCAGTGCGTGATATTAGGGAAAATCATGGCTGGGGTGGTAGGATTTTTTTTCAACATATTGAAAATTAACAAAATAAAGGAAATGGGGTCAATGGGAAATGTTCGGAAATTGGTTTGAGTCCAGTACCGTGTAGCACTTCTCTGTTTTGAATTGCTTTGGAATTAAGAAGTAGAAATGACACGGCGATGAGGGCTGCAACTACTCTCGAACTGCCCGGAACGCAGAGCATCAAAAACTTCAAGGTACCGCTTTTACCAATGCGGAAGTCTCTTCTCAAAAAACTCAACGATGCGAAATGAGAAAAGCCTTTTGATTGAGGTTCTCATTGCGATGGCGGATGTCATTTTCGCGGGGCTTCCATCTTGCGGATCGTACCCGATTTTCCGTTTTGTTTCGGCGATATCCCAACGCATGCCAGGATTGTCTGACATAAGATTTAGGGCGGCAAACGCGACGTCCTTTGCGTCTATCGCTGCGCGCATGCCGTTTAGGAAATCCCGATCGCTCAGCCACATCTCCTGACCCCAACGGCCCATCGCCATATGCGGTCCAGGCTTGTTGTCATAGGTCCATTGGGTCCAGCCGATACGCAGGCAGATGACCGAAAGCCCATGATTCTGCGCAAAGTAAGCTCCGGTCCGTTCGCAAAACAGCTTTGACATGCCATAGGCGTTCACCGGTCCTGGAGGCGTGTCGCTTTTCAAAGCATCAGTGGTGAAACGCTTGTCCCCGTGGACCCAGTTCGAACTGGCGAGAACCACACGTTTGACACCCATCGCTACTGCATGATGATAGAGCTTAAGAGTCGCATCCATGTTGTGCTTGATCGCTGATGACCAGCTTGCGGCAGGCTCACGGTCTCCGGCCAGATGGACGATTACATCGACACCTTCCAGAAGTTTGATCCAGATTGGGTCACCAGACAGATCCGCGATATGTATATCCGGGTGATCAACCGAGCGAATGTCGATCCCTGACACTATATAGTCAGGATCCGCCTCCAACACGTCGAAGAGTTTTCGACCCAAATGCCCACCTGCACCTGTAATCAGGACATGCATGATATATACTCCCTATTCGAGCCAAGAATTGGTGGATTGCTGTCTGGCCAAATTTCAAAGTCCTGACGAAACCTGAGCGTCTCATCCCGCGCCAAATCAGATTTTGGCGAGTGCCATTCGGCCTCACAGTAGGAATAGTCGCCCGAATTGAATATCTCTACGGGATACTTATGCATAAAGCTGTCGCTCGGTGCTGGCGGATGGGTTGAACAGAGTATCCAGGGGCCAGCTTTGCCGATCTTGATAAGCGTTTCCCCATCTGGGTTAGGAAGTCCAACCTTGAATTCTTGTTGTTTGGCGCAATCTGTAATGACGCAGTTTGCCGCCGGTTCAACCATTGATCCGGAGTGCCCAAAAACGGGGTAGATTTCGGGATCACCCATCGTAATCCCGATCGTGGCGGGCGTATTGACCATCATTACTGACCAAATGCCTGTTGCCCTGGAAACGTGACCGTGATTGGTCACACTATGCTCAATGCTCCACGCAGCGGCGGATTTCAGGGTGATGCGACGTGTCACGGACAGGTGCGAGACAGGGCAGATCTGGCTTGTCAATTCGACGTGAGTCTCATCTTGTGAGGTGACCAGATAGGGGCAGCTGTCGAGTGCCGTAAACGGGGCTCCATCCGTCCAGGCCGTATCCGGCGCAATCCAGGTTTTTTCCCCGCCCCAGAGAGGAAAACCAAATTGCGGTGAGCGTGAGGGCAACTCGGCCGGGTCGACTTCATCAATCGGCAAACCTACCAAGTCAGAGTTCTGAAACAGTAGCGATCGCCGCTGGAATATTACGTCCCACAAACGGCCACCAATTCCGGGCAGGATAACAAGCTCCAATTCGCCTTTTGTTAACTGCAGAACGGACCATCGATCAGGCATGAGGGGTTCCCGGGCGGTGACCCGGCGCAAAACTTCTGCGCCGGGAAAGCGTTTAGACGTGTTTGAATTGGGCGACGTTTTGCGCCGTTATCGGCATCACTCCAGTTTCCACGCGTTCTGGCAGTGGATTGATCCCGGCGGCCTTCCAATCCGGCAAGACCTTCAGTGCGTCCGTATTCTGCCAGTGCATCATGTGGAAGGCGAGGAAGATCTCGAGGTAGGATTTTTGAGCAACCGCACCGTGGATCGTGCCGTCTTCGATATAGGGCAGCATGTCATCGTTGCGGTCCATCGCGACGATCTTGATGTCCTTTCGACCAGCTTCGGTGACCGCGATGGCTGCGCCTTTGCCGCTGTCGCCGTCCGTACCACCAATGCCAACAATGTCAGGGTTGGCCTGGATAGCCTGAAGATAGGCCGTCGGAGCGTATGATGGGTCGGCTTTATCGTTGACGACGTCAACCACCTCAATGTCAGGATATTTCTCTGCAAAGATCTGTTTGTACCCTTCGACACGCTCCAGGGTAGACGGCGCTGGGAATGTACCAAGGATGACTTTTCCCTTTCCACCAATGGCTTCGGCCAGCATCTCGCCGCCGACGCGGCCAGCCTGAACGCCGTTGATGCCCAGGAACGTTGATCTGGGGCTGTCGGGAATGTCACCAATACAGCAAGTGATGGGGATGCCGGCTTCGACTGCGCGTTCCACGCCGGGCGCCAGCGTCGCCGGATCGCCTGGGAATATCAAGATGCCAGCGGGACGGCGGGCGATCAGTTCATCAAGCTGACGCGCCTGTGCTGCTGTGTCGAAATCCAGCGGACCGGTGAACGTGGCCTTGATACCCATCAGTTCTTCGAGGTCTTCCATCGCGTTGCGGTAATCCACCCAGAACGGCACCTGAGTTACGATGGAGAGAAAAACATATTCCTTACCAGCCGCCTGTGCCATAGCTTCTTTCGACAGGATTGGTAGTCCGAAGGCAGCGGCCAATCCTGCGGTTGTGCCCGCTGTCAGAAGCCTGCGCCGATTTACAGTCATCTCAGTCATTATGATCTCCCTTTTGGATGATTAGTAGTTTTCGGTTTCTTTTGATTGAGGTCAGCCCCGTTTACTGCGGATCAGCATGTCCAATGCGACGGCTGAGACGAGCACGCCACCGATGACAATCATTTGCCAGTAGATCGAAACGGCTTGCATGGTCATCGTGTTGTTGATCAAGGCAACGAACACGACGCCGAGGAATGCGCCGAGAATTGTGCCTTCGCCTCCGCGCAACGACGCACCACCGATAACGGCCGCAGCCAGCACCTGCAGTTCGATTCCATTGCCAGCTGTTGGCGTGCCGCTCATCAAGCGGGAGGCCAGCAGGACCCCAGCCAAGGCCGCCAAAACGCCGGTGAGCGCATAAAGGATGATGCGAACGCGTGTTACGTGGATGCCTGAAAGCATCGCAGCTTTTTCATTTGCACCTATGAAGTAGACCTGCCTGAAAAACCGGGTGTGGCGCACTGCCAGGTCAAAAATGATCACTAAAACGAGGGTCAGCAACACGATCACAGGAAAGCCGCCAATGTCGGTCTTGCCAATCCAGCCGAATGATGCGGGCAGACTGGAGACTGAGAAACCCTCGGTCAGAACCAGCGCGATGCCGCGCGCGATCGACATCGTCCCAAGTGTGGCGATCAATGGGTTGATCCCGAGTCCCGTGACAAGCAAACCATTCACAACCCCGATGACGCCGCCAAGAATCAGACCGCAGATCACCGCAAGCGGGATAGGCATGCCAGTCAGCAGCAACATGGCAACAACGGTGGAAGACAGTGCCATGACTGATCCAACCGAAAGATCGAACCCGCCAGACGCCAGCAGGATTGCCATGCCGATCACAATGATTGCAGTCGGGGCCATGCCCACAGCCACGGCCCGAAAGTTCGAGAAGCTGAAGAAATAGGGATTGACGTTGGCCATCACGATGATGATCGCGGCGATCAAAACGATTAGCGTCAGCTCACGGATGTCAACGAATGCCTGCAGGATGCGCCGCATAAGTGACCGTTTCTCGGAAATGTTGGCTTGAGCGACCATAGTCACGACGCGACTCCTTTATGTTGGGATGGCTGTGCAGCCGAGCGATTGGAGTTCCCGGCGGCCATTTGCAGAAGTACGCCTTCACTGGCGTCTTCGGCGGCGATGTCGCCCATCAGACGACCCTCGTGAACGACAAGAATGCGCGAGGACAGCGAAACCAATTCCGGAAAATCGGACGACACCACCAGAATCGCCATTCCTTC
Organism: Ruegeria sp. CDSA021; assembly: GCF_059612325.1. Classification (NCBI taxonomy): domain Bacteria; kingdom Pseudomonadati; phylum Pseudomonadota; class Alphaproteobacteria; order Rhodobacterales; family Roseobacteraceae; genus Ruegeria; species Ruegeria sp. CDSA021. Next base: position 24,718 of record NZ_JBXWQJ010000016.1, on the reverse strand, counting down.
TGCCGCTTGGCGGAGCAGCTCTGTGTGGATCTGAAATTTCGCGCCCACATCGACGCCTTTTGTAGGTTCTTCTACGATCAGAAGGTCAGGCGTGCGCTTGAGCCATTTGGCCAGCATGATCTTTTGCTGATTTCCTCCCGACAGAGCGCCGACGTCTTCAGTGATCCCACTGGCTTTGACGCTAAATGCATCAATGGCAGCGTTGCTGGCTTTCTTTATTGACGCCTTGCGCATGATGCCCAAGCTCGCGTGTTCAGAAAGACTTGCGGCGATCAGGTTGTCGCTAAGCGATTGCTCGAGAAACAAACCTTCTGTCTTCCGTTCTTCCGGTACAAAACCTACGCCAAAGCGCATGGCATGGCGTAGCGATTTGAGTTTCACGGGCACCCCACGCAACTCGACAATCCCTTCGGCTCCTTGCATCAATCCAACTATCGAGCGGACAATCTCGCTTCGGCGGGCGCCCATTAGCCCGGCCATGCCGACTATTTCGCCGGCCCTAATCGAAAAGGAGATGTCTTCGAATTCACCTGGGTGCGTCAGGCCTTTGACGGTAAGGATATCATTCCCTGAGGTGTTGACTGATCTACAGACGTCACCCGGGTGCCCGCCGCCAATCATTTCCGCAACGACTTGTTCCTGGGAGGTTTCGCTCACCGATAAAGTGCTGATATGGCGTCCGTCCCGCAAAACGGTAATTCGATCGGAAATTCGGAATATCTCGTCCATGTGATGACTGACATAGACAATGCCGATACCCTTTTTTGTAAGCCCGCGAAGTACGTCGAACAACGCGTCCACTTCGTCAGGAGCCAGCGCTGATGTCGGCTCATCCAGCAAAAGGACGCGCGAGTTCAGGGACAGCGCCTTGGCAATTTCTACTATCTGGCGGGAGCTGATTGGCAGGTTGTCGACGGGCAATGAGACGTCGATGTCCAGACCGAACTCTGCCAAAAGCGCTTCGGCCCGGCGGCGCAGTTCCGGCCAGTCAACGACACCCAAACGGGTCGGAGCTCGCCCGGCATAAATGTTTTCAGCGACAGAAAGAGCGCCAGCCAGGCTGAGTTCTTGAAACACGCAACTGACGCCAAGCGATTGCGCGTGCGACGGATTTTCAATTCGGCGTTCATTGCCGTCACACAGAATTCTTCCCGCTGAAGGGTGATGAAGCCCGTAGAGCAGACCCAAGCACGTGGATTTGCCTGCGCCGTTTTCACCGCAAAGCGCATGCACTTCACCTGGGCGCAGTTCGAATTCCAAATGATTAAGAACAACGTTTGCACCGAAGCTTTTGCTAACCGCATCCAATCGGATCAGGGGGGGCGCGTTTCTCGTATCAAGAATCGAAACTGACGTCATTGTATTCCTCCCAAAGCTTAATTGGCATCTGAGATATCAGATGTCAATTACTTTGTGATGAAGCTAATGACGGCATGAAAAAGGGCAGCCCTTCGCGGGACTGCCCTTTAAAACGTGTTGGCGTTGATTAGGAGGCTTTTGCACCCTCAAGCACGATCGAGGCACTTTCATAGGCCTGCCGGGTTCGATCAATGTGCTCCACCAGAAGCGATTTAATCTTCTTCATATCCCCTTGACGCACCGCGACCGCGATTTTCTGATGTTCTTCGAATGAAAGCTCTGTGTGTTGCGGCAGCTTGGACAAATGGGTTCGCAATGCAGCGATCTTACCTATGTAGCGCGTATAACTCGCCGTCAGATAGTCGTTTCCGGCGTGCTCAAAAATCAATTGGTGAAAAGATGTATCCAGCGCCAGGTACTCTTTTTCATCGTTGCGCGCGCGTGCGCGCGCCATGTCTCTCACAACTCTCTCCATGCTGTCGGCCAACCCGTTAGGGTCCCTTGATAGCGCCAGTTCAAATGCGGCTGTCTCGATGGCCTGCCTGAAGTCACAGATTTGCGTTACTTCAGATTCGGAAAGGGAGAACACGCGTGCGCCTTTTTGCGGTTCGATACTGACGAGCCCTTCATCACGCAGTTGTGCCAACGCTTCGCGAACCGGCGATTTGGAGACACCAAGCTCCTCGGATATCTTACGCTCAGACAGTATTTGGCCCATCTTTAGCGAGCCGTCGATGATACTGTTCCTCAAATGCTCCAAGGCAAGTTCTCGGAGAGATTTGGGTCGTTCAAGGGCCATAATCGGGGTCTCCAAAAAAATGTGTTGCATGACAGAAGATATCTGATACACCAGATAAGGCAAGCTGGAATATCAGATATCAGATCAACTGGGGGGAGCCAGTTTGAAATGCGTGCAGAGTTAGTTCTTGATTGCAGGAATGAGCATGGGGAGGGGATCTTCTGGAACCCAACCGATGAGCTCGTCTGGTGGACCGATATCGAAGGCCGCGCGCTTTGGTCGTACGAGCCGTCGACTTTAAAGAGTGCCAAATACCCTATGACAGAGCGTGTGTGCTGTTTCGCGCCGCGCGCCACAGGGGGCTGGATTGTTGCCTTTGCTGATCGGGTCGTTCTGTTTGATCCGGACACAAAAGTGGAAACGCTTGTTGCCCGCTTCGAACCGGCCAACGCTGAGACGCGACTGAACGATGGGCGAACAGATCGGCAGGGACGGCTGATCGTCGGTGGGATGAACGAAGTTTCCGGTGCACCCGATTCGTCAGTCTTGTGCATCGACACCGACCTGTCCGTGCAGACAATCATCGAAAAGGTGTCTTGCTCAAACTCTGCCTGCTTTGCCCCGGATGGCAGCACGATGTTTTTTGCGGATACACCAGACCGGGAAATCGTGGCCTTTGATTACGACACCGCCACGGGTTCGGTTTCTGACCGACGCATTCATGCCTCCTTCAAAGATGAGCCGGGCCTGCCCGACGGGTCCTGTGTCGATGCTGAAGGGGGGGTCTGGAACGCCGAGTGGGAAGGTCACCGCGTTGTTCGAGTCGCCCCGAACGGCACGATTGACCGGGTCATAGAGGTCCCTGTCTGGAAGCCTACCTGCTGTGCCTTCGGTGGCCCGGAACTCGACACGCTTTTCATTACGACCTCGCGCCTGATGAGTGATGAGGACGCTCTATCAAAAGAAGCGGAGTCGGGCGGCTTGTTCGCCGTCAAACCCGGCGTTTGCGGCGTGCTGGACACGCCATTCAACGGATAACCAACGAATTTCTGGAGGAGAATAAAATGTTGAAAACACTTATGAATACGACGATAGCAGCTGGCTTCGCTGTTCTCGCCTCTGTCGTCCATGCGGAAGACTATCCGACCCCGGTCCCGCTGCAAGACGGTGCGCAGGCTCCAATTGATGCGATTGCCCCGAAAAACGAAAAATTCCGCGTCGCCTACATGCCGCCTGCAACTGAGTTCAACTACTACATCGCAATTGGCGAAGGTATCAAAGCAGTTGCGGCCGAAGCGGGCGTTGACGTCTTCATGTTGGCTCCGCAATCGGGTGCAGACATCAACGGCCAAATGGGCATGATCCAGGACGTTCTGACGCAGGATGTGGATGCGATCATTTTTGGCACCCACGATGAATTTGCTGCCGCGCCCCTTCTCAAGCAGGCGGTCGACAAGGGTATGGCCGTTTTGATGATCAACTCGGATATCCCGAACTTTCCGACGCCGATCCACGGTGTGGTCGGGTACTCGCAGCGAAACGGCACACACAATATCGCTAATTGGGCCATCGAGAATTACGGCGACAAACCTCTGAAGGTTGGCATCATCGAAGGCCAGCCCGGGTATCACTCGACCGAGCGGGTTGGCGGTTTCCTAGACGGTATCGACGGCAACGAAAACTTCGAAGTCGTTGTATCCATTGACGGCAAGTGGAATGTCGAAGGCGGCAATACCGCAGGCATGGATATTCTGCAGTCTCATCCCGACCTCGACATGATCTTCGCAGCCAATGACTACATGATCATTGGCGCGTCGTTTGCCGCCAAGGCTCTTGGCCGCTCCGATATCGTTCTGCTCGGCAACGATGGAGATACCTCGGGCCTGGAGGAAATCGCAGCGGGCAACATAACGGCAACCGTCAATACGTCGCCGTTCCTTATGGGCAGAGCAGCCATGCAGGCGACGATTGATGCGCTGAACGGTTCCTATCCCGGTGGATGGATTGAAACGCCGACCTCGATTGAGGATAAAGATGGTGCAATCAGCGTTCTGCAAGAACCTGAAAAGCTCTTCCCGCAGCCATCCAAAGAGTACTGAGCGTTCTCCCTGCTTCCCGGTGGCATGTTCGCGTGCTGCCGGGGGCGCAATTGAGCTGAGTTTCACGTTCAAGTCGAGGCCACCAAGATGACAACAGAAATACCCCTTTGGGAGTTTGTCGATATCACCAAGGCCTATCCCGGCGTTTTGGCGAATGACAAAGTCTGTATCAAGCTTCTGCCTGGCTCGATCCATGGGCTGCTTGGCGAAAACGGTTGCGGCAAGTCCACGATGATAAAGACTCTGTCTGGCGCGCAGCAACCTGACAGCGGCCAAATTCTTCACAACGGGCAACCGGTAACAGTTGGTGACCCACAGGTCGCACGCGATCTGGGCATAGCAACGGTATTTCAGGAATTCTCGATCGTTCCAACACTGTCTGTTGGCGAGAACATATTCTTGGGCAACATGCCCCGGTCGAGATTGGGGGTAATAGACTGGGGTAAGGTGCACGACGAAGCCGCCCGTGTTTTGGCAGAGATGGACGTCGATGTTTCACCCAATGCCATCACCGGCACGCTTTCAGTAGGTGAGCAACAGCTTGTCGAGATTGCTAAGGCCATTGCGATGGATGCCCGTATGATCATCCTTGATGAGCCGACGGCTGCGTTGGGCGAGGACGAAATCGAACGCCTGCACCTGCTATTGCGCAACATGCGCAGCCGCGGAACAGCTATTCTCTACGTCTCCCACCGCTTGGATGAGGTGGAGCGGATCGTCGACGAAGTGACGATCCTGCGCAATGGGCGCGTCGTGCGGGCCAGTGGCGAGACGGAAATCAACGTCTCTGAAATTGTCAGCGCGATGGTCGGGGAAGACATAGGTGAGCATTACCCAAAAGAGCAGAACGCAACCCACGAAGTTGTTCTCGAAGCGAGCGGGCTTGCGACCAATGCCGGAGTGTCAGATGCGTCCTTTGCGCTCCACAAAGGCGAAGTCCTGGGCCTGGGCGGCGTGTTGGGCAGCGGGCGCACTGAAATCGCACGGGCCCTGTTTGGAACAGATGAGGTTATTGCCGGTCAGGTCACGTTAAAGGGCAATCCGGTTCGGTTCCGCCGGGAAATCGACGCGATCCGTGCTGGTTTGGCCTTGGTTCCGGAGAACCGCAAATATGATGGCTTGTTCTTCAATTTCCGGGCCAGCGGCAACATTACCGCAGCGTCGCTTGGCGGGCTGAGCCGGTTTGGTGTCTTGGACCTTAAGGCTGAGGATCACGCCACGCACGACCTGATCCGCGATCTGGAGATTTCAACTCAGGCTGAGGAAAAAACGGTCAACTTCCTTTCTGGAGGGAACCAGCAGAAGATTGTGATCGCGCGTTGGCTGTTCTCGGATTCGGAGATTCTGATCCTTGATGAACCTACGCAAGGGATCGATATCGGTGCCAAGATTGCGGTCTACAAGCTGATAAACAAACTGACCCGTGCGGGCAAATCCATCATCCTGATCAGTTCAGACCACGATGAGCTTCTGGCGATGAGCGATCGGATCGCCATCGTGCAGCACGGCACGATCACGCGCACCGTGGATGCGTCGGAACTGACCCACGATGACCTGGTCCGGGCCTCTGCCGACACCCCACAACTCAAGTCTGAGGAGGTTTTCGCATGAAGCGGATCTTTGACACTCAATTGATCGGACCCTTCGCGGCAATGGTGATCGTTGCCCTGATAGTCGCGCTCACAACAGAGCGGTTTCTGAATCCGGGCAATCTCTCGAACCTTTCCTTGCAAGTCAGCATCGTGGCGCTCATTGCCATCGGTTCTACCATCGTGATTTTCGCGGCTGGCATCGATTTGAGCTCCGGTTCAATGGTTGCTTTGCTGACCATGATCCTTGCTCAGATGCTGAAGTTCCTCGGCATTCCTCTCGTGCTGGCAATCCCGCTTATCCTTTTCGCCGGTGGATTGTTGGGGCTCTTTATTGGCTTGATTACGGCTTACGGACGCATACCGTCGTTCATTACCACACTGGCGGCGCTAATCGCATTCCGTGGTCTCGCACTGACCTTCAACAATGGCTCACCGATCTTTTCGCTCGATCCGGCACTTGAACCGATCTTTTACGGTAAGCTGTTTGGCATTCCGCTGCCCTTCTTCTACCTCGTCATTTTCTATGCACTCGCGGCATTTACGATGAACTTCACAAAGCTAGGCCGCGAAATCTATGCCGTCGGGGGCAACCCTGCCGCCGCTGTTCTGACCGGCATCAACGTGCGCAAGGTGCAGACAACAACATTCGTGATTGCAGGTTTCATGACCGCCGTAGGCGCGATCCTGATGTCGGCGCGCTTGAATTCCGGCTCCCCCAATTATGGGCAAACGCTTGAATTGCAGGCGATAGCCGCAGCAGTGGTCGGAGGTGCCAGTCTCGCTGGAGGGCGCGGCAACATCCTCGCCACTCTGATGGGAGCCATGACCATCGTGATTGTCCAGAACGGCCTGAATCTGAATGCAGCACCGTCATCTGTTCAGAATATCGTGCTGGGACTGATCATCCTTCTGGCCGTTGGCATCGACATGTGGCGGGCTGAGATTTCTGCCCTGATGGCGCGCATTTTCGGGCGCGCGTCGCCCGCTCAGACATCTAGTGTGAAAAAGGGAGCATGACATGGACCTTGGTCTGAAAGATAAGCTTGTCCTCGTCACCGGCTCTGGCTCTGGTATCGGGAAGGCGACTGCGAAAGTCTATTTGCAGGAAGGCGCACGTGTCATTGTTCACGGTCTGACGGAGATCGAAGTGAGTGCCTGCGTGGACGACCTTGCCACCTTGGGCGACGTTACAGGGAAGGCGGCGGATCTGACGAACACGACTGACTCAAGCGCGTTGGCAGAGTTCGCGCAAATGCAGGGTGATGTTGATGTCCTGGTTAACAATGTCGGCATCTTTTCGGTCAAACCATTCGAAGATCTGACCGATGATGACTGGATGTACTATTTTAACATCAACGTCCTGTCTGCAGTTCGGATGAGCCGGGTTTTTCTGCCTGCTATGCTCAAACGTGGCATTGGGTCGATCATCAATATGGCAAGCGAAGCCGCGGTAAAGCCTCTGCCTCAGATGGTGCACTATTCAGTCACTAAAACTGCCATATTAGGTCTCACCCGTGGCATGGCAGAGCTCACCAAGGGTACGCAGGTACGGGTTAACTCCGTCCTGCCCGGTCCGACATGGACCGAAGGGGTAGAGGCCTATTTCGATGGTCTTGCAGCTCAAAAAGGCGAACCGCTCGACACAATCGTGGACAACTACTTCAAGTCGGACGAGCCCACCTCGCTGATCCAGCGGTTCGTTCAACCGGACGAAGTCGCCCGCATGATCGTCACGATCTCGGCCAGTACCGCCTCCAATGGTTCTGCGCATCGGATCGAAGGCGGCATCATTCGCAACATTCTCTGACATTCAAACACAGGAGCCTATCATGGTCGCACTTACATTCTCTCACATCGGCATCACGGTTCCGGATCTGGAAAAGGCCGTGGAATTTTATTCCAAGGCGTTTGATCTATACGTGCTGATGGAGCCCACAGAAATCCTCCATGACGAAAGCGCCATCGGCCAGATGTGCGACGACGTCTTTGGCGAAGGTTGGGGCAAATTCCGTATCGCACACCTATCGATGGGCGACGGCGTTGGTATCGAGCTATTCGAATTTCCCAAGACGATCGAAGAAGAACGCCCGTTTGAGTATTGGCGCCGGGGTCTGTTTCACTTCTGTGTGCAGGATGCGGACCTGGAGGGGCGGATCAAAATTATCGAAGAATTGGGCGGTCGCCAGCGCATGGAACAGGTGCGTAAGTATTACCCGGGCGAAAAGCCATATCGCATGGTCTACATGGAAGACCCGTTTGGCAACATTTTCGAACTCTACAGCCACTCGTACGAGTTGACATATTCGGCAGGCGCCTATGTCTGATCAGCCGACATTCGTTCCACGGACGGATCGGCCGATGGTCGTGATCACCGACTACGACTTTGGTAATGTCGATGTGGAAACCGAGATCCTCGAAGCGGCCGGTGCCGAAGTCATCGCGCTTCAGGCCAAATCTGAAGAGGACCTTTTTGAGGTCGCGCCGCACTGCGCTGCGATGATGAACCAATATGCCAAGGTAGGGCAGCAAACGATCACGCGGATGGAACGCTGTGAAGTGATCGCGCGCTATGGTGTTGGTGTCGATATTGTCGATGTAGGCACGGCCACCGAACGGGGCATTCTGGTGACCAATGTGCAAAACTACTGCACCGAAGAGGTCGCGGATCACGCGATCTCCCTGTGGCTTACACTTGCCCGCAAATTGCCAGACTACGACCGAGCAACGCATGCGGGGATCTGGCAATGGCAAAGTGGGCAACCGGTTTTTCGGTTGCGCGGACGCACAATGGGTGTCGTGTCGTTGGGCAAGATCGGACAGGCCATTGTGACACGGGCACAGTCCTTCGGCGTCAATGTCATCGCCTATGACCCCTTTCTGCCAGCTAATGTCGCGGCGTCGCTGGGGGTGGAGTTGGTTTCCAAGGCTGATCTTCTGGCACGCTCCGACTATGTCCTGATGCAGGCGCCTATGACGCCTGACACACATCATTTCTTGTCGGATGCGGAGTTTGCTTCGATGAAATCGGGCGCAATCCTGGTGAACACGGGTCGTGGTCCAACCGTGGACAACAAGGCCCTCTACCGGGCTCTGACCAATGGCCACCTGGCCGCCGCCGGCCTTGATGACCCCGAAGAAGAACCGGCCAAGCGTGCCAATTGGAGCCCGGATGACAACCCGCTCTTCGCGTTGCCCAACGTGCTCGTGACACCACACGCCGCCTACTACTCCGAAGAATCCATATGTGCCGCCCGGGTCACCGCTGCAACGCAGGTGGCCAAGGTGCTCACAGGGCAAAAGCCAGACTACACGGTCAATGCCGAGGCATTGGCCGCAACACCCGCATAACAGGAGACAAGAATGCCAGACGTTAGTAGTGACCTTAGGGTCTTCAATGACTTTGAACGAAACCCGGATCTGCTCAAGAAATTCGACAAGGTGCTTGAGGCCTATTCAGCAGCAGCCATCTTTGCCGATGTTCAGTACCGCACCGGTGTGATGGACAGTGCTATCAAACCCGCATTTCGCGCCAAGGTTACGGGCCAGGCCGTCACTGTGCAGCTTTCCAAAGGCGACCTCGTTGACCCTCTGAAAGCCTTGGAGATGGGCCAACCCGGCGACGTGATCGTTGTGGATGCGGGCGGCGACGTCAATACGTCGGTCTGCGGCGGGCTCATGGGTGGGCTGGCGCAGAATCGGGGCATTCGCGGCATGATCGTAGATGGTACGGGACGCGATACGGACGAATTGGAAGACATCAACTGGCCCATCTGGACACGGGCGATCACCCCGCGCGGAACGCACACGATGTTTTCTGGACGCAAGGACGAGCTTTCGATCAACGTGCCGATTGCCTGTGGTGGCGTGGTCGTAAACCCGGGGGACTTCATCGTGGCCGATTTGATGGGCGTGGTCGTGGTTCCACAGGAACTGGCCGAAGAAACCGTGCGCCTTGCCCAGGAACAGGCTGACCGCGAAGAAGAAACCCGCAAGTGGGTCGCCAAGGGAAAAACCGTCGAGGATCTTTTAAATGAATTCGGTCGTATCTGAACCAGCCCTTATCGGTGTCGATTGGGGAACGTCTTCTCTCCGTGCTTTTCTTATTGGTGCGGATGGTGAGGTCATTGACGGTGTCTCTTCACCCGAAGGCATCATGCAGGTTTCTGGAAAGACCTTCGAGGCGGTCCTTGATCGTCTCATTGGTCCTTGGGTTGCTCAGATTGATCTGCCGATCCTTGCATCAGGCATGATAACCAGCCGGAACGGATGGGTTGAAACGCCCTATGCCGAAATGCCGCTTGGCGCTTGTGGTCTTGCGCGGGCTTTGGTGCCACATGATGCCGATAGCGGAGCCCGGATTCACTTTGTGACGGGGGCATCTATCGAGCACGCGGGCGGCCCGGACGTGATGCGCGGCGAGGAAACGCAGATTATTGGCGCGTCCGCGCTTGGCCTGAACGACGGTACTTTCGTAATGCCGGGCACGCACAGCAAATGGGTCCAAGTTGCGGATGGGCAGATCGTGGATTTCTCGACCTATATGACGGGCGAGATCTTCGCAGCTCTCAAGGGGCACACGATCCTTGGCACGTTGATGGAGGATCACGACTTCGACGTAGCTGCCTTTGAAACCGGCGTAGCTGCGGGCCTCGAAGGGGGTTCTAATCTATTGCACAATTTGTTTCACGTTCGGACCCTTCCACTCATGGGCAAAATCCCCAAGGTCGCTACGGCTGATTACTTGTCCGGCCTTCTGATAGGTGCAGAGGTTGCGGCTGCGACCCGCGCTGTCGAAAACATCGGCACCGTCACCCTTGTGGGACGCAGCGACCTGTCAGACCGCTATGATATTGCCCTACGGGCCGCGGGGCTGGAAACCCGCCGAGCGCCGGATGATATCGTCGCCAAAGGGCATTTTCTGATTGCCCGCGCAGCGGGGCTTTTGGGATGATCAACCTCACCGTGGCGCTGGCCGAAAACCCACTGATTGCAATCTTGCGCGGGCTGGAACCAGAAAACGCGTTACCAGTTGCGGGTGAGCTCATTGAGGCCGCCTTTCGTATCGTCGAAGTTCCGCTGAACTCTCCAGATCCGCTGGAGTCGATCGCTCGAATTGCCAAGCATTATGGCGCGCAAGCCGTCGTAGGGGCAGGCACAGTCCTGACCGCTGAGCAAGTCGACGCGGTTGCTGAGGCAGGCGGGCGGATCATAGTCTCACCGAACATGAACCCGGATGTGGGGCGTGCCGCGGTTGCGCGGGGTCTGTATTGGTGTCCGGGCGTGGTGACCCCGTCCGAGGCCTTTGCCGCCTTGGATCTTGGTGCCTCTGTTCTAAAGTTCTTTCCAGCTGAGATGGTGCCGCCGACCGCTATCGCCGCCATGCGTGCGATTTTGCCCCAAGAGGCTGTCATTGCTGCGGTGGGGGGGATCACACCTGAAACAATGGCCGCGTACCAGGCAGCCGGGACAAACGGGTTCGGGTTGGGATCGGCCCTGTTCAAGCCGGGCCGTGCATTGGATGATATTGGCGCACGTGCGCGTGCTTTCACCCAAGCACTGAAAGATCAAAGATGAAACAAGCCATTGTCACCGGAGGCACCCGAGGTATCGGCGCGGGTGTGGCGCGGTCGCTTGCTGATGCTGGTTGGTCCGTTATCGCCGCATCCGTGTCGAACTCTGAGCTGGATGCCTTTGCTCCTCAGGCCGGGATAACAACACAGCTTCTCGATGTGACAGATCAGGCTTCGGTCGATGCTGTGTTCGGCAACCTCAGGCGCCTCGACGCTTTGGTGAACTGCGCGGGGATTCTGCTCAGGGGTGAAGAATATGATATCGACGTCTTTGCCAGGGTTCTTGATGTAAACCTGACCGGGACGATGCGCTGCTGCCTCGCCGCACAACCGCTTTTGGTCGAGCAGGGTGGGGCAATCGTTAACACCGCGTCCATGCTCAGCACTTTTGGCGGCCCACTGGTCCCGGCCTATTCCGCCTCAAAAGGTGGGGTCGCACAACTCACCAAGGCATTGGCAGGTCGCTGGGCCGAGGACGGCGTCAGAGTAAATGCCATTGCACCGGGCTGGATCGAGACGGAAATGACCCAAGGTCTTCGGGACGACCCAGATCGAACCGAAGGTATCATGGCGCGTACGCCGATGAAACGATGGGGTAAACCTGAAGAGGTTGGCACGCTTGTACGCTGGCTTCTGAGTGAAGATGCTAGCTTTGTCACCGGGTCGGTTTATCCGATCGACGGTGGCTATCTGGCAATGTGAGGAGAGGCCAATGAAAAACGACGACACTGCCCGAATGCCGTATCAGTTGCCGTTCCCAAAAGATGCACAGGAAGAGATTGTGATACCGAACGCGGTCTCCGAGGACGAAAAGCTCTGGGTGCCGCAGGCCGAAAATGTGTGGTTCCGGCCCCTCTGCCTCAATCGCTCACAAGGCTATTGGATGAACCTGTTGAAGGTCCGTAAGGCTGGAGTCCTTTCCCGCCACCGTCACCCGCAACCTGTCCACGGTTTTGTTCTGAAAGGGCGCTGGCACTATTTGGAACATGACTGGGTCGCCGAAGAGGGCGGCTATGTCTATGAACCACCGGGTGAGACACACACGTTGGTTGTTCCAGATGATGTCGAAGAGATGATTACCTATTTCCAGGTCAATGGCGTGATGTGCTATGTCGATCCATGGGGTGAGGTGCAAGGCTACGAAGATGTTTTCACCAAGATCGAACTGTGTCGAAAGCACTTCGCCGAAGTCGGTCTTGGGGAGGATTACGTTGAACAATTCATCCGGTGAACGCCCGTGTTTCGCGCTTGTTGCGCATGACGCAAGAAAAGACGAGATCGTGGCTTGGGTTGGTATTCAGCAGGCCCGGTTATCGGGTGTTAGCATCATATCAACCGGCACGACCGGCGGCCGTATCAAAGAGGCATTTCCTGAATTGAATGTAACCTGTTTGAAAAGCGGCCCGCTTGGTGGTGACCAGCAGATCGGTGCCATGATCTGCGAAGAGAAGCTCGACGCTTTGATATTCTTCGTCGATCCACTCTCGCCTATGCCGCATGATGTGGATGTAAAGGCGTTGACTCGTCTTGCAACAGTATACGATCTACCGATGGCGTGTTCGCGATCAACGGCTGATCTGATCGTGAAGGGCCTGCGTGCGACCAACAACAACGCGCGGTCCTAAGGTTTTCAGATTCCGGCGGATCGCTCAGTCGCAGTTTAGAAGGAAACGGGCAAGGTGGTCTGGTTTTTCAACGCCCAACTGGCTCATATTAGCTGTCATGTCAGCTCGCAAAATATGCACGAGGTGATCTATGCCCTGTGATCCAAAAGCTGTGACCGCATACTGAAACGCCCGCCCGACCATGACGAAATCGGCACCTTTGGCCAGCGCGCGCATGATATCCAGGCCCCAGGCCACACCGGAATCGTATATGAGCGGGACATCCGGTCCGACAGCATCACGGATTTTTGGCAATTGGTCGATGACGGCAGGTCCAGCTTCGAATTGGCGACCGGAATGATTTGAAACCCAAATGCAATCTATGCCCTCGGCCACCATTTGGATGGCATCCTCTGGCCGAAGAACGCCTTTAACGACAAGTTGACCATCCCATTCCTCGCGCAATTCTCGCAGATACTTCCAATCGGGGATGCCCCGGATCAAAGCGCCCGCATGCGTGAAACTCTCTCGGCCGCGTTGCGGTACATAGTCATCAAAGAACCGCATGCGCGGCATGATTCCTTCAAGTAGATGGGCAAGGCACCAAGCCGGCCGCGCGGCCATTTCAGCCAGCGTGCGTAAGTCTGCCTTGGGCGGGACGGTCAGGTTTGCACGTCTCTGGCGTTCACGCCTGCTTTCTTCCGGGACATCAACAGTAATAATAAGCGTGTGAAAACCAGCGGCCTTAATCCTCGGCAGCATCTTGCGGCGCAATTCTGCAGAGTTCACTGGGTAGTGCTGGAACCACCCGTTTTGGCCAATGTAGGGGGCAACATCCTCCGGGGACGCGACCGCTACGCTGGACAGTGAAAACGGTATGTTGTGCGCGACGGCTGCCTGCGCCAGCATCCGTTCCGCACCGGCCCACAACAATCCAGACATACCCACAGGTGCAATTCCAAACGGCAGATCGTACGTCTGCCCCAGCAGTGTCGTTTGGAGGTCAGCTTTGGTTCGTCCACACAGCACGCTGGGCATGAACCCGATAGCATCAAGCGCATCCCGATTCACGCTTTTCCCCAGCTCTCTGCCTGTTGCGCTGTCGAGATACTCGAAGGCAAACTTCGGGATGCGCTTTTGTGCGGTTTTCCGAAGGTCTTCTATCGAAGGGTGGGATAGGTCCAGATCCATCCGGGTCCTCTGTTTGTTGTCTAACGTTTGAAGCTCCTCAGCCGGTCACCAAAGGGATGGCAAAGCCAAGGAAATTGCGGGCACATAGGTGATGAACATCAACAGGATCAGCATGCCGACAAAGAATGGCAGGATCGCCCGGCTGAGGTTTTCGATGGAGACCTTCGAAATGCTGCTGGCCACGAACAGGTTTACGCCCAAAGGTGGCGTGCAGAATCCGATGGCCAGATTGACCGTCAGAATGACGCCAAAGACGATAGGATCGACACCCAGCGCGGTTGCAACCGGCAGTAGGATCGGCGTCATGATGATGATCGACGAAATCGTCTCCATGAACATGCCGATCACCAGCAAAAGCAGATTGATCAACAACAGAATGATGATCGGATTGTCGGACAGGCTGGTGATCGTTGTGGCGAGTTCTGTCGGGATTCTTGCAAGCGTGATCAGTCTTCCAAAGGCGGTCGCCATGATCACCAATATCAGAATTGTGCCGCTGGTCTTTGCACTGCCCGCCAAAACCTCTGGCAGGTCTTTCAGGGTGATGTCGCCATAGACGAAGATGCCGATGAAGGCGGCATAAACCACGGCCACCGCACCGGCTTCGGTCGGGGTGAAGATACCGCTGTAGATACCGCCGAGGATGATTACAGGCACCAAAAGCGCCCAGATCGAAGACCGGAAACTCTGCCAGGCGCCCGGGCCTGAGAACGTGGTTGTCGATTGCTGAACAACCGTGTCCTTTCGCAGCAGAACGCGGGCGACCAACATGAACATGAGGGCAAAAAGGATACCAGGAACAACACCCGCCAGGAACAGCTTTCCAATCGAAACCTCGGCAGTAACACCGTAGATGATGAAGGGGATACTTGGCGGGATCATCACGCCGATCATCCCCGAAGACGCCGTCAATGCACCGCTGAATTTGCGCGTATAGCCAACCTTTTCCATCTCGGGGATCATGTTTGATCCGATGGCGGCGACGGTCGCAGGTGATGAGCCGGATATGGCGGCAAAGAACACGCAGGCAAGCACGTTCACATAAGCCAACCCGCCCCGGATATGACCGATCAGTGCATTGGCGAACCCAACCAGTCGACGGGACATCCCACCGTGCTGCATCAGGTCTCCTGCGAGGATGAACAAGGGAACAGCGATCAGCGGAAACGAATCCGCGCCTGTGACCACCGAGCGCGCCAGAAGAACCATCGGCGGCGTGCCATCCACGAAGACCATCACGATCATGGTCGCAAGACCCAGGCAGATGCCAATGGGCACGCTGAAAAGCAGAAGGGCGAAAAGTGTCAGGAAAAGCGTTGTCGCAAGCATGCCGGGTTCCTCACACTTTGGTTCCTGCGATCAGACGCAGGGTTCGGATCAGATGTTGAGTGACGCGGATCGCGGACAGGCCCGCACCAACCGGCGCTGAGGCATAGAGGATCGGGATTGGCAGCCCCAGAACAACCGAGGTCTGGCTGGCGACAAAGGGTTGCCGGATCAGCTTGATGCATTCAATTGTAAGAACGATCAGAAACCCAAGGACCAGAAGCGCGATCACAACATCCGCAAAAAGCCTCGCCCGCTCGCTCAGGACATCACGCAGGACCGTGATGCGCACATGATCGCCTGTGTGGAAGGCATAGCTGACACCAAGCCAGACGAACCAGACGAACAGCCAAAGCGTTAGCTCTTCACCCCATGAAAGAGAGGCATTCATGATGTAGCGCATGAATACATTGCCAAAGATCAACACGACAATCGCGGCCAAGAGCGCGCTGGCTAAGACTTTTTCGGCATTCATATCGATCCATTTGATAGCCGACATCGTTCACCTCCCCTTGAACGAAAGGGGCACCCGTTCCCGCATGGCACGGGTGCCCGGATTGATAGAGTATATCGTGGGTCAGCTTCCGCTTGCTGCGGATACCGCCGCGACCCAAGCGTCGTAGGCTTCTGCGCCAACTTCATCGCGATATTGCAGGCGAACGCTTTCGGTTTTGACGGCGAAGGCCTGTCTCTGCTCTGCAGTCAGTTCCAGAACCTCGACACCAGCAGCACGGATCTGTTCCAGCTGCTCTGCATTTTCGCTGGCGACCAATTCGGCCTGATAATCACGAGCGGAGGCCATTGACTCCCGGATTAGTTGCTGATGCTCCGCAGGCAGCGAGTCAAAGAATGGTTTGGAGATGACCGGCATGTAGACCGCAAAGACATGGCCCGTGGTCGAAAGGTATTTCTGCACCTCGTAGAAACGCTGTGAGGTAATGATCGCCAGCGGGTTTTCTTGCCCGTCGATCACGCCTTGCTGGAGGGCAGAATAGACCTCGCCAAAGTTCATCGGCGTTGGGTTGGCCCCGAGTGTTTCGAATGTCGCCACATGTGCTGGCACTTTCATAGTGCGCAGTTTTACGCCTTCGAGGTCTTCGGGTGTTTCAACTGGACGGACATTGTTGGTCACGTTACGCACACCCAACTCAAGCCAACCAAGACCGACCAGTCCCTGATTTTCGACCCGTCCAAGCATTCCGTCACCGGCCTCACCATCAAGAACATCAAAGGCGATGTCTTTGGAGGCATACATGTAGGGAAGCTCGATCACCGCAAAAGCCGGATCCCAACCTGCGAAGAACGAAGACGGGGGAATAGCCATTTCAAGAACACCGGTTTGAACACCTTCGATCATCTCGCGGTCCGGGCCCATCTGCGAGGATGGAAAGATCTGGACATCGATCTCGCCATTCGAACCGGTCTCAACCAGTTCTTCGAATTTCAGGAGTGCCCGATGCATGTGGAATGCCTCGGCGGCGCCGTGACCAATTTTGATAACTGTTTCGGCCGAGGCCGCGAAGGCAAGTCCGGTCGACATGGCGACGGCAAGCGCGAATGTGGATTTGTTGAACAAGGTATCCTCCCATGAACGGTTTAGTATTTTACGATCTTTCATCTGACATATCAGATACAATATATAAATCAATGCTGGACCTGAAACACTGAAACAGTAGAGTGGTCGGATACCATGAATATGGCTGGGAAAATGCAAATTAAGAGACCGGATTCATTGAGCAAAATTGCGGAGGCGGAAATCCGGAGAAACATCGTGCAGGGTGTCTTTCGACTGGGCGAGTCGCTGCAGGAAGCCAAACTTTCAACGACCATGGGTATCAGTAAGACGCCGATTCGCGAAGCTCTTGCAGCGTTAAACCTACAGGGTCTTGTGCAGATCGTTCCGCGGCGCGGAGCATTTGTTTTCACTCTGTCTCACGAGGATGTCGTGCAACTCTGTAAGTATCGGCTGATCCTCGAAACAGCGGCGATGGATCAGGCGCTTGAAGAAAACCCTTCTGCTTTGCTTGATGAACTTGCGGATTTAGTGACTGAGATGACTGAAGCACGGAAGGCCGATGATTTCGAACGCTATCTCGAGTTGGACGCAGCTTTTCACGACGCATTTTTCAGACATTGTGGCAACAGCTACCTGCGGGACGGATATCAGAAAGTCAGTGACATCGTTCGAACAATGCGCACGTATTTATCAAAGCGCCCGGATCGCACTGCCAAATCTCTGAAAGAACATGATGCAATCACTACCCATCTGCGTGAGGGCAAAGTGAAAGCCGCAAAGAACGTCTTAAGTCGGCAAATCACACGAGGAGAACGCTCTTACTCGGATCTGGCTGGCAACGAACTGCCATCCGAGAAGAGGCGGTAAGATTCCAGTTTGCCTGTGGCCCGCCCATTGCGTACGCAAATATCGCTGCGATTGGCCTGATTGGCCGAATTATCTTCTGCTGAGTAGCGTGAACTATCGTGTGGTTGCAGTGAGGTTGGCGTGCACGCATTCGCTAAAAAAACGAAATTTCCGAGTAGGTCACGGAACAGCGGCGGACTGTATCCAGTATGAATGTCGTAGTGGGCCGTTTTCGTACTGACCTCATGGTCAAACTGACTGAACCGGAGGCCATGGTAAGGGGTTTGGGCAACCGACCGCCGGGTCGATTTCTGGCTGGCTGTGTCACATCCAATTTTCCGGGGGCTCTGTCGCCTCCTTATTTTCCTGGCTTTTCTGGAAAATTATGGCTGGGGTGGTAGGATTTTTTTGTCAACATATTGAAAATTAACAAAATAAATAAAATGGGGTCAATGGGAAGTGTTCGGAAATTGGTTTGTGTCCAGTATTGTGCCTCACTTTTCTGCTTTTGACTTTTGGGACGTTAGGGAACTCGCCTGTCATACGACTTGCGTGGGATTGGGCGGAAAGCGGTCATTAGCTGCAGTTAGCACCAAGGTCCACCAGGTCCGATGTGCGGGATCAAAGCGGCCATTGGCACCATGAACTCATCCGATTAACTTGGCCGGATGTCCGCGATTGTCGGCGCTCTACCAGTTCAGTCAGCTCGCAGCATCGGTCAGTAAAGGTTCAAAGTGGTATCTGGCCGCTGCAGTCACAAAGATATGCTCAGGGCCGCCAGTAGAAAAAAGCAAATTTGCCCCTACTCCCTGTCACAAGCGACTTGGGTATTCACTTAGCTTGGCAAATATTCCTCACTCCAGGACTCGGCGACATCGCCAGATTTGATCATCACTTCAATGGCCTCATCAGCATAGCCGAGTTCACTGAGGATCGTTCTGGTTGAAGTGCCGAACTTCTCGGATGGTTCGACCGCAAACACTTTTGCACGGCTTGGGCGCACCGCGTAGGGATCAAGTTGTGTCACTTCATGCCCACTCGGATGATCGGGGTAAATCGAGAAGGAGTAGCTGCCATTTTTGGTGCCCGGTGTGCCATCTGCCTCGCGAGAATTCCGCGCACGCAACGCGTCGAGGTTTTCGCAGATCGCCACGCCGATATCGGCCGCGTGCAGCTTTTCCACCCAATCCGACGCAGGAAGGGCTTGGAAGGCGGTCGCCAGGTACGCAGCGCGGTCTTCTTCCGCCAGATCCGGCAGATCCTCCAAGCCTTCGACTTTTCGGAACCGAGACAGATCGGCTTCGTAGGCGCTGAGCAGCACATAGCGACCTGACGCGGTGCTATAGAAGCGGGTCAGAGCATCATAGCCGTTTGCCTCGGGGCCCGACGGCTCGTCAAACAGCCCACGGCCTTTGTAGTCAAAAGCAAAGGGGACTTGCAAAAGGCCGCTATTGGCATTGAGCGAGGTGCGCCCGCGCCCAATCCGACCGAAGCGGTATTTCTGATAGAGTGCTGCGGCCACTCCAAGCGCACCGCCAAATCCGCACATGACATCGATCGTGCCTACATGGGCGTGTTCCTCTGGCCGGTCCATGGCGCCACCAAAACGCAACATGATGCCCGTCGTCGCCTGAACCAGATCGTCGTAACCGATGTAATCGGTCCGCGTGCCCCGACGCACACCGCTGAAACAATCGAGTTTGCAGAACAGCGCATCAGGGTTGAGCTTGCGCAGGCTATCGGCATCCAGGCCCATTTTCTTGATTTGATTGTCTGGTGCGTTCCAAACGATGACATCCACGGATTTCACAAGGTCCTCGAAAATCCGGCGTCCATGTTGCGAGTTGATGTCTGCCAGAATGGAGCGTTTGCCGCGCATCTGTGACATGCCATAGATGACGGTGTTCCAACTGTCATACATCGGCATGGATGGGTCGAGCTTGATCACCTCGGCCCCGAACCGCGCCAGGTAACTGGCCGAATGCGGACCCGCGATCACATTGCATAGGTCCAGTACCCGTACGCCGGACAACCACCCTTCTTTCGCTGTTTCTTCACAAGGTGCTGGAATCTCGGTGCTGTGTTTCCTCAATAGTTTCAGCGCTTCGTCGAAATCGACCCATCGGCGGGGCTCGGGCTGCAATGCCTCTTCGCCACTTTCCTCCATCCAAACCACAGGGCCGGGTTGCGTCATATCGCCATAAATCGGATCGTGGACGTCGATCATCAGCCCCGAGGTCTCGGCGTATTCGTCGTGAATCCATTCCTGCAGCCAGCGCTGCGGCGCACCGGGGATCAATCCACGGCCGAACATTTTTTTCCACTCGTGCGATGTGCGGGTCATGAAGACCTCTTTCATACGCGCCGCGATTTTATCGGCCCAGAACTTGGGCACCGGATAGACCCCAAGTGAGGTATCATGCGACCATTCCGACCAAGGTTTGTATGTGTCGTCTTCCGACGTCAGCCCGTCCGCGACCAATTCGTCGTAAATGCCAAGCACTTCCAAGCACCGGCGGGCATGGTTCTTGTGGCTGGGGCAGACGACGTAGAACATGCGCCCGTCCTTGCACATGTAGCTGCGGAAGAACGGGTCCAGCAGTTCCTGCAGATCTTCATATGCAACATTCATCGGCAGGCCTTCGATGCGCCGACGTTCGATCTCGACCTCGCGCTGGGTTAGATAGCGCTCGGGTATGTTTTCGACCTTGATCGAGTTGTAGCAGAGCCCCTCCATCACGGCGGCGGCCAACGGAACTTCGATCTGGTCACCAAGGCCTGTTACCTGCCGGGACTGCAGAGCAAACACCGCGGCAGAGGCCGCGATCTGCGAGGCGTATGCCGAGGCAAGCGGCAGGGGAGAAAATGACGGATTCAGTCCCATTAGAACCCGGTTCAGCCCCATGTCGGTGAACACACCCGAACTTGCCGCGACGATGCTTTCATAGGCCCGAAGTTCGCGCCGTTCTTCGTCGTTCGATGCGAAACCGGGGACTGAGATAGTGATCAGCTCAGGCCTTTTGTCATGCATTGCGGCAAAGTCTATTCCAAGCGCGGCCAGCTTACCGGGGCGGAAATTCTCGACGATGATGTCGGCCTCGGCGCAGAGCGCCTTGGCTCTGTCCAATCCCTCTGGTGTCTTGAGGTCCAGATTAACGATCACCTTGTTTCGGTTCAGTGCAGCGTTTGTCGGGCTGTCCCAAATCGGACCGTCAGGTGGGTCGATATGAACCACGGTTGCGCCCAGATCGCCCAGCAACATCGCAACAGCAGGACCGGCGATGTACTGACCGAAGTCTACAACTTTCAAGCCGGTCAGCGGAAGATTGGAAAACGAATTGCGCATGGTTCCTCCCAGAAACTCTTATTCCCGCATGTCGATAGGTCTTATTGGCCCGCCAGTATCCAGCCCGCGGCCTTTTCTGCGATCATGATTGTGGGTGAATTGGTGTTGCCACTTGTGATCGTTGGCATGACCGAGGCATCGACCACGCGCAGGCCAGCCACTCCTTTCATGCGCAGGTGCGGGTCGAGAACGGCGGTTTCATCGTCCTCGCGACCCATCTTGATCGTGCCGACAGGGTGAAAGATCGTGCTGGCGATGTCCCCTGCCAACCGAGCCAGTTCCTCGTCGGTTTGATATTGGATACCCGGTTTGAATTCTTCCGGCTCGTACGCTTCCATCGCGGTCTGAGCCATAATTTCACGCACCTGCCGCAGGCTTTGGGCGGCAACCTTGCGATCTTCGTCGGTGTCCAGATAGTTGGGCGTGATCTCGGGTGCCTGACGGAAATTCGAAGACGCGATGCGGACATGCCCGCGGCTGGTTGGGTTTAGGTTGCAAACACTGACGGTGATCGCGGGGAAGTCATGCAGGTCTTCACCAAACGCCTCAAGGCTCAGCGGTTGGACATGGTATTCGAGATTGGCATGCGGGCGCGTCGGATCCGATCTGGTGAAAGCACCCAACTGGCTGGGCGACATGCTCATCGGGCCCGAGCGTTTCAGCACATATTCCCAGCCGATTTTTGCCTTGCCTATCAGGGAGTTGGCCAGTGTGTTCAACGTCTTGGTACCCCTGACTTTGTAGACCGCACGAATTTGCAAGTGATCTTGCAGGTTTTCGCCCACGTAAGGCGCATCCATCACCACATCTATCCCGTGCTCTTTCAAAAGCGCCGCCGGGCCTATCCCCGACAGTTGCAGGATTTGCGGAGAGTTCACGGCACCTGCCGACAGAACCACTTCCTTTGAGGCCCGGACCGTGACGGGCTGCCCCTTGTGGCGGACAACCGCGCCGGTGCAACGCAACGCAGCGTCGCCGCCTTTGTCAAAGGTCAACCTCTCAACCTGTGCTTCCGTCCAGATCGTCAGGTTCGGACGCGATTTGGCCGGGCGCAGAAACGCCTTGGACGTGTTCCAACGCCAGCCCGAGCGCTGGTTGACGTCGAAATAGCCAACCCCGGAATTGTCGCCCGCGTTGAAATCATCGGTTTTGGAAATGCCGTTTTCGACCGCAGCATCTGCAAAACTGTCCAGAACATCCCAACGCAGCCGCTGTTTTTCGACTCGCCATTCGCCGCCATGCCCGTGCAGGTCGGAAAACCGACTGTTGTCGCCGGTGCGCGGGTCGGCACCGTCATCCAACTTGTAGTGGTTCTCATGTGCCTTAAAATCAGCCAGCGAGTTTTCCCAGCTCCATGCTTCTTCGCCGGTGAGCTTGGCCCAATTGTCATAGTCGCGGGCCTGACCCCGCATATAGATCATCCCGTTGATCGAGGAGCACCCGCCGAGCGTCTTCCCGCGCGGGTAAAGCAGGCTGCGTCCGTTCAACCCCTTGGCTGGCTGGGTCTTGTACATCCAGTCTGCGCGCGGGTTTCCAATGCAATAGAGATAGCCGACCGGAATGTGTATCCACGGATAGGTGTCAGGCTTGCCCGCCTCAAGCAGCAACACGCGGTTCGTAGGGTCAGCACTCAGCCTGTTGGCCATCAGGCACCCGGCTGATCCGCCACCAATCACGATATAGTCGAACCTGTTTGCGCCGTCAGACATCTTTGTCTTCCACCTATTCAGTCTTTGCTTCGCCGTTTGCGCACCGGAAAGGAAACGGATTTGTGTTTTCCGGTACGCCGTCCTTTCAATTCACCCTCGAAGGTCGGGGGGCGGTTCACCCGCCACCACGCAACGTTGGTTTCACTGATCTGTGCCGGAGCGGCACACAAAAAGCTAATGACAATTCGCACAATGCCATATTAGTGAATTTTATATGGACCGGTTTTCGAATATTAACACCATCCTGGCCTTTGTGACGGTGGCCCGTGAAGGTAGCGTTTCACGCGCAGCCGAAGTGTTGAATCTGACCCAGCCGGCCATCAGCCATCAAATCAAGCGTCTTGGTGAAGAGACGGGACTTACGCTGTTCAACCGAACCGCAACTGGGTTACAGATCACCCATGACGGCGCTGCGGTTTTAGCGAAGGCTCAACAAGTCCTCGATGCAGCCAGTGACTTCCAACGCAGCGCCCGCCAGCGTATTGGTCGTTTGAGTGGGAAATTGACGATCGGCACGATTGTCGATCCGGAGTTCATTCGGCTGGGTCGACTGCTGGCGGATTTACGCACCGAGCATCCTGGTATTGAAACCGAACTGATACACGGTGTCAGCGGAGACATTCTGACATGGCTCAAACGGGGCCGGATAGATGCCGGTTTCTACCTGTGTGGGCCCGATGACCTTGCCAGTATTGGGTCAGACGGAGGCGATCCGGTGCACGCCCTAAAGCTGGCCGATTTCACGTATCGCGTGATCGGGCCTGCTGGCTGGCAGAAACAGGTGGAAGAGGCCGACTGGTCTTCTCTTGCAGCCCTCCCTTGGATTGGCACGCCCGAAGCCTCCGTCCACCATCGCCTGCTGGCCAAGATTTTCGAAGGACAGGCCAGCCGCCCGAACGTGGTTGCTCTGGTCGATCAAGAAGCTTCGATGCTTGAAATGGTAAGATCCGGCATTGGCCTGATTCTCTGTCGCGATTCCATAGCGCTCCATCAAAAGCAATCCTTCGGACTCGCCGTCTGCAATTCCGTGTCAGTTCCTGCTTGCCTGTGTTTTGTGGCGTTAGAACGACGTAAAGATAGCCCGATGATAGCCGAGACATTCGACCTGCTGCACCGGTCCTGGTGATCTGGTTTTCATAAGCAGCACAAAGGCTCCCGGTGAAGCTATAGCGATTATCGTCATTTGGCGCGTTCTGCGAGTGGTATGGCGGGCGGCGCTATAAACTTGCTCGGCTCCAAATGCTATGTTCTGCCCAGACAGCAAGGAACGTACTCATGCCAGCACCAGATCGGATAAAGACGCCAGACACGTTCTGGAACGCACTTAGAAGTTTGTCGATCAATCCGGTAGCGCTGTTGCGCGAGGCCATGCTACCCCAAAGCGTGATTTCGCCGGGCGCGCGCATTAGCACGAAACAACTCTTTGCGTTGTGGGAAGCGCTACAGAAACTCGGAGGTGATGATATTGGGTTGGCCTTGACGCGGGCTATGCATGGTTCGACGTTGCCCCCTTCCTTTCTGGTCGCTTTCCACGCCAAAAACGTGGGCGAGGCCTTGCACCGTGTCGCGCGCTTCAAGGCGCTCTGTGCACCTGAAGAGTTCCGTGTTGTTGTCAAAGACGAGGGTTGTGTCGTGACCACTGCTTGGACGTACGCCAAGCAGACAGAACCAGATGCACTGACTGACGCCACATTTACATTTCTTGTGAACATGGCACGCGCTGGCACGGGAGAGAAGATAAAACCTAGGGTCAGGACCCATTGATTTTCGTTTTGCAGCTTGATTCACGGTTCTAAAACTGAGCGGTGAACATGTCTGATC